>NZ_JBHZAV010000004.1:98723-190370 GCF_042754445.1 Embleya sp. NPDC059213 | reverse complement strand
TCTCCCCGCTGGCCCGCGGCCCCGCCCCCCACCCGGGCCCTCCCCCCCCCCCCCCCGACCCCCCCCCCCGGGGGGGGGCCCCTCCCCGTGGGCCGGGCCCCGCCCTCACGGGTTCCCGCCCGGTCGGTAAACCCGCCGATGATCGAATTCCGGGTGGATTCACCGCGCGCATATCCACCGACGTTCACTCGCACGACATCAGCACACGACACCGACGACACATCTTCTTCGACACCCGGTCAATCCCGCGCCGCCGAATCCGGATCGCTTTCCCGAATCGATCTCCGGGCGATCGATCGCCGGCGTCGTTTTCGATTGACGAAATACCCGGACAATGATCGTCCCGATTCACCCCGCGGCGCGATATCCGACCCGCCGCCGGCGAACATCGGTGACCGCCGTCACCCGGACGGCCGATAAAGTCGCAATCCATCCTCGGCGATTTCCCGACCGTCCCACCGCCGGCCATTACCGGCGCACCGGCCCGGAAGAATCCCCCCACCACTTTCCGGCCGGCCGCCCGCCGCACCCCGCGACCCCCGCCCCGGAGCCCGCGCCGAGCCGCCCCGAGCGGGCCGCCGAGGCACGGAGCCACACCGCGGTGGCCCGTCCCGCGCGTAACGCGGCGGAGGACGGGCATTCTCAAGACAGGTTCAGGACCGTACGACCGACGCCGGTGCCCGACCCCGATCCGCATGCTCCAGGAAAAATCCGACCCTCCACCACCGGCGTTCGGATATCGTCGATCCCCGGCCACGACGGCCGTGCCGGGCCCGAAACCCCGGGCCCACCGGCACGACCGTGCAGATCACCGGGCCGTCCCGCACACTGGGGAACCCACCGCACGAAGCCGCTGCGGACCGACGTGACCCAGGTCACGCTCGCGGGGGCGTAACACTTGTGCCGATCGGAGCGATGCCTTGAGTGGCGCCGGCAGCGCCGACGGATCCGGTCCCGCGGATCCGTCATCGATTCGGTGTAGTTGCGGCGCCGCAGCATGCCCGCGTGAACCGAGAGGTTATTTGTGACCCCGAGCTCGTCCAGCACGCTTCCCAACAGAATCGCCGAATCGGAATCTCTGGTGGCGCTCATCGAGCGTGGCCGTGCCGAAGGATCGATTACCGGCGAGGACATACGCCGAGCCTTCGAAACCGATGCCATCCCTGCAACGCAGTGGAAGAGCATCCTCCGTAGCCTCAACGAGGTCCTCGATGAGGCCGGTGTGACGTTGACCGTCAACCCGGTCAAAGAGACCCCGCGGAGAGACGTAGCCACAACTCGGCGATCTGTCAAGAAGACGCTATCCACGCGCTCAACCCGTGTCAAGAACACAGAGACCTTGCCCGCGCAAGTCACGCCCGCGGCAACGGAATCGGGAGAGTCCGTCGTGGAATCTGCTCCGAAGCCGAAGAAGGCTGCAGCCAAGAAGAAGACGGCGGCCAAGAAGACCACCGCCACCGAGACGACCGCCGTCGAGTCGCCCGCCCCCAAGGACGGCGACGAGGCACTGGTCGAAGAAGACCTTTTCGACGAGCCCGCCGAGGCCGCGGCCCCCGAGGTCGGTCCCAGCGGCTTCGTCCTCACCACGGACGAGGACGACGCCCCGCAGCAGCAGGTCACCACTCCGGGTGCCACCGCGGACCCGGTCAAGGACTACCTGCGGCTGATCGGCAAGGTCTCGCTGCTCAACGCCGAGCAGGAGGTGTCGATCGCCAAGCGCATCGAGGCCGGCCTGTTCGCGTTGGAGAAGCTGGACTCCGAGCCCGGCCTCACGCCGCAGTTCCGGCACGAGCTCGAACTCGTCGCCGAGGACGGCAAGCGGGCCAAGAACCACCTGCTGGAGGCCAACCTCCGCCTGGTGGTCTCGCTGGCCAAGCGCTACACCGGCCGCGGCATGCTCTTCCTGGACCTGATCCAGGAGGGCAACGTGGGTCTCATTCGTGCGGTCGAGAAGTTCGACTACACGAAGGGCTTCAAGTTCTCCACCTATGCGACCTGGTGGATCCGGCAGGCGATCACCCGGGCCATGGCCGACCAGGCGCGGACCATCCGCATCCCGGTCCACATGGTCGAGGTGATCAACAAGCTGGCCCGCGTGCAGCGCCAGATGCTCCAGGACCTGGGCCGCGAGCCCACCCCGGAGGAGCTGGCCAAGGAACTCGACATGACCCCGGAAAAGGTCGTCGAGGTGCAGAAGTACGGCCGCGAGCCGATCTCCCTGCACACCCCCCTCGGCGAGGAGGGCGACAGCGAGTTCGGCGACCTGATCGAGGACACCGAGGCGATCCGCCCGGCCGACGCGGTCAGCTTCACCCTGCTCCAGGAGCAGCTCCACTCGGTCCTGGACACCCTGGCGGAGCGCGAGGCCGGCGTGATCTCGATGCGTTTCGGGCTCACCGACGGTCAGCCCAAGACGCTCGACGAGATCGGCAAGGTCTACGGGGTCACCCGGGAGCGCATCCGCCAGATCGAGTCGAAGACCATGTCGAAGCTGCGCCACCCGTCCCGCTCCCAGGTGCTGCGCGACTACCTGGACTAGGCAGGACCCCGGGTACGGACGGACCGCCATCGCGGCGGCCTCCGTCCGTACCCGGCGCCACACCCCAAGCCGCGCCGTCAGGGCGTCAGTCGGTGCGGACCGCGGAACAGGAACATCGCGTCCCGGATCGAGGGCAGGTCCAGGAGCAACATCAGCAGTCGGCCCAGCCCCAGTCCCAGGCCCCCGTGCGGCGGCGTGCCGTAGCGGAAGCAGTCCAGGTAGGACGCGAGCGGCGCCGGGTCGAGGCCCTTTTCCCGCAATTGCGCGAGCAGTCGGTCGTGACGATGCTCGCGTTGGGCGCCCGTGGTGATCTCGACGCCCTTCCAGAGCAGGTCGAAGCTCTCCGTGACCGTGGGGTCGTCGTCCGGGCGCAGGTGGTAGAACGGCCGGATCCCGGCCGGGAAGCGGGTCACGAAGACGAACTCGTGTCCGGTCTCCGCCGCGATCAGGGCGGACAGCGCCCGTTCGCCCTCGGGGTCCAGGTCGACCCGCAGGCCCGCCGGGTCCCAGCCCCCGGCGCGCAGTCGGGTCAGTGCGTCGGCCATGGTGATCCGCGGGAACGGCCGCTCGGGGACGGTGACCTCGACGCCCAGGAGTTCCGCGATCGTGGCACCGTGCACGGCGCGGACGTCGGCCAGTACCGCCCGCAGCAGACGCTCCTCGAAGGCCATCACGTCCTCGACGCCGTCGATCCAGGCCAGTTCGGCGTCGACGCCGGTGAACTCGGTGGCGTGGCGGGACGTGTACGAGGGTTCGGCACGAAAGACCGGGCCGATCTCGAAGACCTTGTCGATGCCCGCCGCGATGGCCATCTGCTTGTGGAACTGCGGTGATTGGGCCAGGTAGGCGGGCCGGCCGAAGTAGTCGACGGTGAACACCTCGGCGCCGGATTCGGACGCGGTGCCCATCAGCTTGGGCGTGTGCAGCTCGGTGAAGCCCTCCGCCGCGGTGACCGCGCGCATCGCCTGTTCGACCGTGGTCTGTACGTCCAGGATCAGTCGCCGTTCGGGACGGCGGAGGTCGAGGAAGCGCCAGTCGAGGCGGCGGTCGGGGCCGGTGTGGGCGTCGATCGGCAGTCCGGGTTCGGCGAGCGAGAGGATCTCGACGCGTTCGGGCCGCAGTTCCAGGCCGCCGAGGCGGACCGCGGTGTTGGCCACCACCTTGCCGGTGATCCGTACCGCCGACTCGACGGTGACCTGTTCGAACGCGGCCTCGATCGGGTCGTCGGCGCGGGGGTGCACGAGCTGGACTCGGCCGGTGTGGTCGCGGAGTACGACGAACTGCATGCGGCGTTGCAGCCGGAGCGTGTCGATCCAACCGTGCACGGTGACCGTCTCGTCGAGATGCTCGGACAGGTCCCTCACGAGGGTGCGCGACATGGCGGCAACTCCCTTGGTTGCGGGCGCGTTGGTCGCGCCGGGTACGTCGGGTGGTAGACGGCCACCCGCGGGGTTCGTCAGCGTAGCCGGCCGGGTGGGCGATGTCCTGGGGTTATTCGGCGGCGGGCATGGGTCCGTGTGGACGTGCGGCCGGCGATCCGGCTCCTGCGCATAACCGGCAGGGCCGTACATCACCCGACTTGTCCGAGTGCTTGATCACGAACTCCCGCCGATGGGACGGCAATTGGCGACGATGCGCGTTACCTGCGGTTTACCATCGGCGGTGTGCCGCACCACCCCGACCGGCGGCCCCGAGAGGTGTCGAGAACATGTCCGAGAACGCTGGAGACCGTGTGTGGTCGATCGAGGCCGCCGACGAGCGACCGCCGGCCGGCATCGACGTCAACGTGCCGAGCGTCGCCCGCATCTACGACTACCTGATCGGCGGCAAGGACAACTACGCCGCCGACCGCGAGGTGGCCCACAAGTTGATCGAGGTGGCCCCCGCCCTCGAACACGACGCGGGTGCGCATCGCCGGATCCTGCACCGCGGCGTGCGTTTCCTGGTCGAGCAGGGCATCCGGCAGTTCGTCGACATCGGGTCGGGGCTGCCGACGGCGCAGAACACCCACCAGGTCGCCCAGGCGGTGGCGCCGGAGACCACCGTGGTCTACGTGGACAACGACCCGATCGTGCTCGCGCACGGTCGGGCGCTGCTGGCCGAGAACGAGCGGACCACGGTGATCACCGCCGACCTGCGCGAGCCCGATTCGATCCTGAAGAACCCGGACCTGCTGCGGCTGATCGACTTCGATCGGCCGGTCGCGCTGATGTTGCTCGGGGTGATCCACCACATCAACGACGACGAGGACCCGGCCGGCCTGGTGCGCACCTACCTCGACGCGTTGCCGTCCGGGAGTTGGCTGTTCCTGACCCACTTCCTGCGCGGCGGCCCGGAGTCGGAGCGGCTGGAGCAGGTGATGCAGGGCTCGCACAAGAGCGGGCGCTTCCGCGAGCGTGCGGAGATCCTGGCCTACCTGGACGGTCTGGAGCAGGCCGAGCCGGGGCTGGTCTACATCGACCTGTGGCGTCCCGAGGAGCCGGTGGACGAGAGCAGTCTGTCGGTCAGCCAGCGGCTGGTCCTGGGGGCGGTGGCCCGCAAGCCGTAGCGTCGCTCGGGGCGCGGCGGGGGGCGGCGGGCACGTCGGCGAGCGGGTATATCGTTCGTCCACATGTCGGAAATCGAGGTCGATTCCGCCCCCTGGGTCGGCCGTGACCTGCATCTGGAGCTGTCCGGTACGGGCAGCCGGCGGGCCGTGTTGATCCGGGCGATCCGGGACGCGATCCGGACCGGGCGACTGGCTGCCGAGACGCCACTGCCGCCGTACCGCTCGCTCGCGGCCGATCTGGGCATCGCGCGCAACACGGTCGCCGACGCGTACGCCGAGTTGGTCGCGGAGGGCTGGCTGACGGCGCGTCAGGGCTCCGGGACCCGGGTCGCCCGGCGGGCCGAACCGCTCGCCGCGCCGCGCCGCCGGGCCCGGACCGATCCGCCCGCGCGGCCCGCCGGCTCCACGCACGATCTGCGCCAAGGGCAGCCGGACGCGGCGTCCTTCCCGCGTGGCGCCTGGGTCGCGTCGGTGCGTCGGGCGCTGAACGCCGCGCCGAACGAGGCGTTCGGGCCCGGTGATCCCCAGGGACGCCCGGAGTTGCGAGCCGCGCTGACGGACTATCTCGCGCGGGTGCGCGGGGTGCGCACGCATCCGGACCGGATCGTGATCTGCTCGGGCTTCGCGCACGCGTTGCGGCTGCTGTTCGCCGGGCCGTTGCGCGGACCGGTCGCGGTCGAGTCGTATGGGCTCGCCTTCCACCGTTCGATCCTGGCCGCCGCGTCGACCCGTACGTTGCCCCTGCGTATCGACGAACACGGCGCCGACACCGAGGCGTTGGCCGCCCTGCCGGGTGCGCGGGTGGCGGTGCTGACGCCGGCACACCAATTCCCCACCGGTGGGCCGCTGTCGCCCGATCGGCGGGTCGCGGCGCTGGATTGGGCGCGGGCCGGCGGTGGGATCGTGTTGGAGGACGACTACGACGGCGAGTTCCGCTACGACCGCCGTCCGGTGGGCGCGGTCCAGGGCATGGATCCGGACCGGGTGGTGTACGTGGGCTCGGTCAGCAAGAGCCTGTCCCCCGCGATCCGGCTCGGCTGGATGGTGCTGCCCGAGCCGTTGGTGGCGGACGTCCTGGCGGTGAAGGGCCTGCGCGAGGCGTGGGCCGGCGTCACCGATCAACTCACCCTCGCCGACTTCGTCGAGGGCGGCCACTACGACCGGCACATCCGTCGTATGCGTCGGCACTACCGCGCCCGCCGCGATCACCTGCTCGCCGAGTTGGCCGCACACGCCCCGCACGTCACCGCGACCGGCATCGCCGCCGGCCTGCACGCCGTCCTGCGGCTGCCGGCCGGCACCGAGCCCGCCGCCGTCGCCGCCGCCGCGTCGCGGGGTCTGGCCCTCGACGGCCTGTCCGCGTTCCGCCACCCGGACGCGACCGGCCCGGCCCCGGACGGCCTGGTGGTCGGCTACGCGACACCCCCCGACCACGCATACCCGGCGGCGGTACAGACGCTCTGCCGGTCGCTGCCGCCGGCCGCGCACGGGTGACGCGACCCGCCGACACGGGCACCGAACCGAGCCGCGTCCACGAGGACGACAACTCGGGGCACGCCCACGACGGAGGCCGCTTTCGGCCACGATGTCCCACGAAGACCGGCCGGGCCGGGACAGCGACACCGGCGGGCTGCGCACCACCCCGTCAACAACCGTGCCGAACGCCACCGGCGGCCCGATGTGGGCCGCGAGAACGGCGATTCGAAGTGCATCCGCAATCAGGTCCAGTCGACCACGGTCCCCCACGACGGCCGGGCCGGGACGGCGGGGGCGGGGGCACGCCAACGGACGATCGTGCCGAACACCACCGGCAGGTGGTACCGCCCGCAGAACGGCGACGCGGGGTGCTCCCGCGATCGGGTCGTGATCGGCCCCGCTTCGGCGCGACGATCGGGCGGCGCGCCCGGCGGGCGGGACGGGCTAGGCCAGCGCGTTGACGATCGTGCCGAAGGCCGCCGGTAGGTGGTGGGCCGTGGGGACGATCAGGCGGGCCGTTCGTGGGCGGGAGCGGGCGGTGAGGAGGGTTTCGGTGAGGATGCGGTGGCGGCGGGACAACCGACGCCAGTCGGCTTCGTAGCGCTCGGGGCGGCCCGCGACGAGGGCGGCGACCAGGGCTTGGGCCGAGGCCAGGGCCAGCGCGATGCCCTCTCCGGTGAGCGCGTCGGTGTAGCCCGCCGCGTCGCCGACCAGCAGGACGCGGCCCGCGACCCGGGTGCGGACCCGGCGGCGCAGCGGCCCCGCACCGCGTACGTCGCCGGCCGCCGCGCCCGCCAGCCTGGCGCGCAGCGTGGGGAACGCGGCCAGGTGCTCGTGGTAGGGCCGCCCGCGCGGGCCCAGCACCGCGACGCCGACCAGATCCGGCCCGACCGGCGTCACGTACGCCTCGCCGTGCGGCGACCAGTGCACCTCGACGAAGTCGGTCCACGGGGCGACCTCGAAGTGCCGGCGCAGCCCGTACCGCCGAGCGCGTCGATCCGGCACGGTGGGTCCGAGCGCGGCCCGGATCGGCGAGTGCAGGCCGTCCGCCGCTACCAGCCAGTGTGCGGTGAGGCCGGCGGCGGCCACCCCGTGCGCGTCCTGCCGCACGTCGCCGACCCGCCCGACCCGGTGTTCGACCCCGAGCGCCGACGCCCGTTCGTACAGCGCGGCGTGCAGCGTGGTGCGGCGCACGCCCAGGCCCGGCCCGACCCGGAACCGGGCCTCGACCGCGTGCCGGTCGTCCAGGTATCGGATCCCGGCCAACGGCCGCCCGGCGGGCACGACGCCCAGCCGGGCGAGCGCGGTCACGCCCGTGGGCATCAGCCCCTCGCCGCACGCCTTGTCCACCGGCGCCGGCCGCGGCTCCACCACGACCACCCGCAGCCCGGCGAGCGCACCGTGGATCGCGGTGGCCAGGCCGGCCGGTCCGCCGCCCGCCACGAGCAGGTCGATCACGCGGTCGCCGCCGACAGCGCGGCGGACTCGCAGCGGATCCGGACCACCATCAGCGCGGCGTTGAGGCCGGTGAACACGAACGCGGTGACCCACGCGCCGTGCACGAGGGGCAGCGCCAGGCCCTCGACCGCGACGGCGAGGTAGTTCGGGTGCCGCAGCCAGGTCGATCGATACGGCCCGCCGCGTACCAACGGCAGCCCCGGCACCACCACCACCCGGGTGTTCCAGTGCGGCCCGAGCGCGGTGATGCACCACCAGCGCAGCGCCTGCGCGGCGAGCACGAGGGCGACCATGGTCCACCCGAACCACGGCACGAACGGCCGATCGCCGAGCCACACTTCGAGCACACACGCGGCCAACAGGCCGACGTGCAGCACGACCATCGGCGGGTAGTGCCGCCCTCCGCTGACCACACCGCCCCGGGCCAGGCTCCAGGCCAGGTTGCGCCGGGCCACCACCAACTCGGCGAGCCGTTCGAGGGCGACCAGGCCGACCAGGGCGAAGTACCAGTACATCGCGACCTACCACTCCACCAGGACGAGTTCGGAGCAGAACCCCGGGCCCATCGCGATCATCAGGCCCGGGGTGCCGGGCTCCGGTCGGGCGGCCATCGTGTCGCGCAGCACGTGCAGCACCGAGGTGGACGACAGGTTTCCCGTCGCGGCCAGCGAACGCCAGGTCAGGTCCAGTGCGCCGGCCGGGAGTTCGAGCGTCTCGGCGACGGCTTCGAGCACCTTGGGGCCGCCCGGGTGGCATACCCACGCGGTGATGTCGGCCGTGGTCAGTTCGTGTTCGGCGAGGAAGGAGCGCACGTCGCCGGCCAGATACTCGTGGACCACGTCGGGCACGTTCGCGCCGAGCACGATCCGAAAGCCGGAGCCGCCCACGTCCCAGCCCATCACCCGCGCCGAGTCCGGATACATCCGACTGCGGCCGGCCACCACCCTGGGGCCGCGTCCCGGGCCGGTGCGCGCGTCCCCGCAGGCGACCACCGCCGCCGCGCCGTCGCCGAACAGCGCACCCGCGACCAGGTTGGCGATCGAGGCGTCGGCGCGTTGCACGGTGAGCGAGCACAACTCGACCGAGACCAGCAGCGCGACGTGCTCGGGCCAGCCGCGCAGGTAGTCGTGTACCCGGGCGATCCCGGCGGCGCCGGCGACGCAGCCGAGGCCGAAGACCGGCAGTCGCTTGACGTCGGGGCGCAGGCCGAGCCGGCCGACCAGGCGGGCGTCGATCGAGGGCACCGCGAGCCCGGTCACCGTGGTGAACACGATCAGGTCCACGTCGCGCGCGCTCAGTCCGGCCGCGCCGAGTGCGGACTCGATCGCCTCGGCCGCGAGGTCGACCGCGACCTCCAGGTAGGCGTCGTTGGCCGCGCCGAAGTCGTCCAGCTTGGCGTAGTGGTCCAGGGGCAGGGCCAGGTGGCGGGTGTCCACCCGAGCACTCGCGTGCAGCCGGTCCAGGACCCGGCGATCGGCGCCGGTCGGCAGGCACAGCGCCGCGAACGCCTCGGTGATCTCGGCTTGTGGGTAACGGTGCGGCGGCAGGGCACCACGGACGGCGGCGATGCGGGTCACGACGAACCCCCACGGGATGAAGGAACGAGAAAACCGGACGGCGGAGGGCGGCGATCGGAACCGCCGGCGTTGGGGAACGCTGGAACAGTGCCCAGCGGGAACAGCGAACCCACGTCGTTTGCCCGCGCTCGTGGCCCGCATGCGCCGGTCCCGCGCCCGACCCTCCCGGAAAGGTCCCCCACGTGAGCGAAGCCGCAACGTCGAGCCACTCGACCGTGATCACCACCCGTCCGCACGAACACGCCCCGCTCGTCGGTCTCCTGCTCGCCTGCCATCCGGGCCCGACCGTCGCCGTCACGGCCCTGGTGACGACCCTGGCCGCCGCCGCGGGCCGGGACGCCGGGGGTTGCGTGCTGGTCGGCGCGGCGGTGCTCAGCGGGCAGTTGTCGGTCGGCTGGTGCAACGACGCGGTGGACGCCGCCCGCGATCGATCCGCCGGGCGGACCGGCAAGCCGGTGGTGGCCGGGCTGGTCGGGGCCGAACGGGTGGCCCTGGCCGCCCGGTCCGCGCTCGTGGTGTGCCTGCCGCTGTCCTTCGCGTCGGGGCCGGCGGCGGGCACCGCGCATCTGGTCGGGGTGGGCGCCGCGTGGGCCTACAACCTCGGGGTCAAGGGCACCGCCTGGTCCTGGGTGCCCTACGCGGTCGGCTTCGCCGGCCTGCCGGCGTTCGTCGCGTTCGGGCTGCCCGGACGGCCCGGGCCCACGTGGTGGGTGGTCGGCGCCGGCGCGCTGCTGGGCTGCGGGGCGCATCTGGCCGACGCGCTGCCGGACCTGGCGGGCGACCGGGCGACCGGCGTACGCGGCCTGCCGCACCGACTCGGGCCGGCCGGCATCCGCACGCTCGCCCCGCTGCCGCTGCTCGGCGCCACCGCGCTGCTCGCGTACGGCCGCCCGGACCAAGCCGGTCGACTCGCCCTGATCGGCGCCGGCGCCCTGACCGGTGCGGGTGCGCTGCTCGGCGGTCGGCGGCCCCGGGTCCCGTTCGCCGCCGCGATCGCCGTCGCCGCGATCGACGTGGCCCTGCTGCTGCGCCGGGGTACCGGCATCGCCCGATCCGGAGCCCGCCGGGTCCACCGGGTCCACCGGGCATCACGCCAATGCGCGTAGACCGTGGCCGACCAGAGCCGTTTCGGTATGTCCTATAAAAGCACCTGATCGGATGAAATAAACTGACCCCTGCTTGACAATCTGTCAAATTGGATCTTCGTATTTAACAATCTGTCCCATTGTCCAGTTCAGAGCACCAGGAAATCATTCATGCCCATAGCTCGATCCCGGTTTGGCCCAAACCGCCCGCAGATCGGGCAACGTGAGCCAGCCCGAGCCGTGCCGGCCCCCCTGTTGTCCCCGCATACCTGGAGGAACCCGCACATGAGCGGACGCCTTACCCACCGCCGCCTGATCGCCTGCGCCGCAACCTTGATCGCGGGCTCCATGCTCTTGACCGGCTGTGGGGACGACGGCGGCGACAGCGCACTCGGCAAGAAGGACGAGAACGCGCCGTTCTTCAAGATGCTCCCGCCCGACGTGCAGAAGTCCGGCAAGCTCAAGATCGGCTCGGAGATCGCGTACGCGCCGATCGAGTTCATGAAGGACGGCAAGGCGGTCGGCGTCGACCCCGAGCTGGCCGCCGCGCTCAGCAAGCAACTCGGCGTCAAGTACGAGTACAAGAACTCGCAGTTCGACTCGCTGATCACCGGGATCACCTCCAAGCGCTTCGACATGGTCATGTCCGCGATGACCGACAAGAAGGAACGCCAGGGCCAGGGGCTGGCGTTCGTGGACTACTTCCGCGCCGGTACCTCGATCCTGGTGCAGAAGGGCAACCCGCAGAACATCAAGACCCTCGACGACCTGTGCGGCAAGACCGTCGCGCTGCAGCAGGCGACGACCAACGAGGACGTCGCGATCGCCCAGTCCAAGAAGTGCGAGGAGGCGGGCAAGGGCGCGATCACGATCCAGAAGTACGAGCACGACGGCGAGGCCCTGCTCAAGCTCAAGACCGGTGCCTCGGTCGCCGACCTCAACGACTTCCCGGTCGCCGCCTACAACGCGCAGACCTCCGGTGACGGCAAGGACTTCGAGGTCACCGGCGAGCAGGTCGACGCCGGCCTGTACGGCATCGGTGTCGGCAAGGACAACCAGCAGCTCCAGCAGGCGCTCAAGTCCGCTCTGGAGGCCCTGATCAAGAACGGCGAGTACGCCAAGATCCTGGGCAACTGGAAGGTCGAGGCCGGCGCCGTCACCGAGGTCACCATCAACGGCGGCACCTCCTGATCCCGGGGTCCGGCCCCGCCCGCCCGGCGGGGTCGGACCCGGCGGACCGTGCCATCGGTCCACCCGCGCCCGCCCCCGCACTCGTGCTCCAAGAGGAGGTCACCTTCCCGTGACCACGCCCGACACCCCCGCCGCCGACAAGCAGCCGGCCAAGCGGGAACACATCAAAGCGATCCCGGTGCCGCACTACGGGCGTTGGGTCGCCGCCGTCGTGGTCCTGGTCCTGGTCGGCCTCCTGATCAACGCGTTCGCGACCGCGAAGATCCAATGGAGCATGACCGGCAAGTACCTGTTCGACGACCAGATCATGAAGGGCGCCGGCAACACGCTCCTGATCAGCCTCGCCTCGATGGCGCTCGGCCTGCTCCTGGGCATCGTCGCGGCGATCATGCGGCTGTCCGGCAACCCGGTCACCTCAACCGTCTCCTCGGTCTACATCTGGTTCTTCCGCGGCACGCCGGTCCTGGTCCAGTTGCTCATCTGGGGCAACCTCGCGCTGGTCTTCCCGACCATGTTCGGCAGCAACACCAACGACGTGATCACCCCGTTCATGGCGGCCTTCCTCGGTCTGGGCATCAACGAGGGCGCGTACATGGCCGAGATCGTGCGCTCGGGCATCCAGTCCGTCGACGAGGGACAGACCGAGGCCGCGCACGCGCTCGGCATGTCCAAGGGCCGCACCCTCTGGCGGATCGTGCTGCCGCAGGCGATGCGGGTGATCGTGCCGCCGACCGGCAACGAGTTCATCAACATGCTCAAGACGTCCTCGCTGGCCAGCGCGGTGGTCTACCCCGAGGTACTGCAGAAGGCCAAGGACGTGTACACCAACAACCTCGCCGTGATGGAGCTGCTCTTCGCGGCCTGTTTCTGGTACCTGCTGCTCACCACGGTCTTCAGCATCGGCCAGTACTACCTGGAGCGATACTTCTCGCGCGGGGCCAGCCGGGCGCTGCCGCCCACGCCGCTCCAGCGCATCCGGGCCAACCTGTTCCCCACCCGGCGTCCGGGGGTCGAGATCCGATGACGACCAGTTTCGAGAAGAACGCGCCCGAACCGGCCTCCGCCGGGCGGCAACCGATGGTCAAGGCCCAGGACGTCTGCAAGTCGTTCGGCTTCCTGGAGGTGCTCAAGGGCATCGACCTGGAGGTGGGCGCGGGCGAGGTGATGTGCATCGTCGGCCCCTCGGGTTCCGGCAAGTCCACCTTCCTGCGCTGTATCAACCACCTGGAGAAGATCAACGCCGGGCGGTTGTGGGTCGACGGCGAACTCGTCGGCTACCGGGAGAAGGACGGCAAGCTCTACGAACTCCGGGACAGCGAGGTCGCGCTCAAACGACGCGACATCGGCATGGTGTTCCAGCGGTTCAACCTGTTCCCGCACATGACCGCCGCGGAGAACATCATGGAGGCGCCCACCCAGGTCAAGGGCATCGCCAAGCCCGCCGCCCGGGAGCGCGCGCACCAACTCCTGGCCCGGGTCGGGCTGGCCGACAAGGCGAGCGCCTACCCCGCCCAGCTCTCCGGCGGCCAGCAGCAGCGGGTGGCCATCGCCCGGGCACTGGCGATGGACCCCAAGCTGATGTTGTTCGACGAGCCGACCTCGGCGCTCGACCCCGAACTGGTCGGCGAGGTGCTGGACGTGATGCGCGACCTCGCCCGGGACGGCATGACGATGATCGTGGTCACCCACGAGATGGGCTTCGCCCGCGAGGTCGGCGACTCGCTGGTGTTCATGGACGACGGCGTCGTGGTCGAGGCCGGCGTGCCGCGCGAAGTGCTCGGCAACCCGCAACACGAGCGCACCAAGGCGTTCCTGTCCAAGGTGTTGTGACGCGGCTCGACGGTGACGTGACCGGGGCCGGCCCCGCACACCATGCTCCGTCCGGGGCGGATCACCGCCTCGGACGGAGCAATTCCGTTCGCGGTCCGGGCCCGGTGGGGTAGGCGAACCGGTGTCGTCCCGGCTCGGGAGCCCGGGATCCACACCGCGGAGGAATCCGGCATGCCGCACACCGCCGACCGCCTGGCCACGCTGGCCGGGCAGGTACTCGGCCGCCCCACACCGATCAGGATCCGGGCCTGGGACGGCAGCGAGGCGGGGCCGCCCGACGGTCCGGCCCTGGTCGTGCGCAATCGACGCGCGCTGCGCCGACTGTTGTGGAAACCGGGCGAGCTGGGCTTCGCCCGCGGTTGGGTGTCCGGCGACCTGGACGTGGACGGCGACCTCTACGACGCGCTCGACCGGATGGTCGGCATCGCCCTGCACCGCGAACCGCCGACCGGGAGCACCACACCGACCGGGGCGGTCGCGGCACGCTCCGAGCCGGGCCGGCCGGCGGTGCGGGCCGCGCTGGACGCGCTGCGGCCGATGGGCGCGGCGCTCGCGCTGACCGGGCTGCCGGTGCCGCCGCCGGCGCCCGCCGAGGAGGTCCGCCGCCGCCGGGGCATCCTGCACAGCCTGCGCCGCGACCAGGAGGCGATCCGGTATCACTACGACGTCGGCAACGACTTCTACGCGCTGATCCTGGGCCCCTCGATGGTCTACTCGTGCGCCTACTGGGACCGCCCCGACGCGACGCTGGAGGACGCCCAGCGGGCCAAGCTCGACCTGGTCTGCCGCAAGCTGGCCCTGGGCCCGGGCATGCGTCTGCTGGACGTGGGTTGCGGGTGGGGCTCGATGGCGCTGCACGCCGCCGAGCACTACGGCGTCCAGGTGGTCGGCATCACCCTCTCCTACGAACAGGCCGAACTGGCCCGCAAACGCGTCTCCGAGGCGGGCCTGACCGGTCGGGTCGAGATCCGGATCCAGGACTACCGCGAACACGCCGACGGCCCCTACGACGCGATCTCCTCGATCGGCATGGCCGAACATGTGGGCCGGACCGGCTACCGCGAGTACGCCGACATCCTCTACGAACTCCTGGACTCCGGCGGCCGGTTGCTCAACCATCAGATCGCCCGCCGGCCGGCACCGAACGAAGCGGCCTACCACGTAGACGAGTTCATC
Source organism: Embleya sp. NPDC059213 (assembly GCF_042754445.1). Taxonomy (NCBI): domain Bacteria; kingdom Bacillati; phylum Actinomycetota; class Actinomycetes; order Kitasatosporales; family Streptomycetaceae; genus Embleya; species Embleya sp. NPDC059213. Next base: position 175,490 of record NZ_JBHZAV010000004.1, on the reverse strand, counting down.
GACCGCTACGTCTTCCCGGACGGCGAACTGGCCCCGGTGGGCAGCACGGTGTCGGTCCTGGAGGAGGCGGGCTTCGAGGTCCGGGACGTACACGCGCTGCGCGAACACTACGCGACCACGCTCCGCGCCTGGGTGGCCAACCTGGAGGCCGCCGGCGACCGCCCGGCCCGGCTCACCTCACCCGGCCGGGCCCGCGTCTGGCGCCTCTACATGGCCGCCTCGGCCCTGGCCTTCGAACAGAACCGCATCGGCGTGAACCAGATCCTGGCCGTCAGGACACCGGCGTCGGGGTACTCGGGGATGCCACCGACCCGCACGCTGTGAGCGGTTGAGCGCTCGGTTGGGGCGGGCGATAGGGTCGCGGCGTGACGGACGGGCTCGGGGCGGGCGACGGTGGGGCGGAGCGGACGGGGGCGGATGCTCCGGGCCGGTTCCAAGCGGTGCCGTCGGTGGGCCACAACGCATTGACCGCAGGTCGCATCGTCTCGCTCGCGGCCTTCGTGGAACAGTGCGGCGGCGGTCCCGAGGGCATGCGCGAGGTGGCGGCCATGGTCGACCTCCCGGTGGAGGAGGTCGCCACGGCGGTCGAGGATGCCGCGCCCTATCGCATCGTGCTGGTGTGCGTGCGGCCCGGCGATCCGGTCTTCGGGGTGGACATCTCGCATTTCGAGCCGCGTTGGGCCAGGGTGGGCAGCCCCGACGTACAACGCTGGTTCCAGGAGATCGGCTTCGACCCGGACGGCGACGAGGTTCGGGTACAGGTGTCGGTGCACCCGGGAGAGCTGCCGGCCGAATACACGTCGATGCGCACGCACTCGCTGTACTCGTTGAGTGTGTGGGACGCGATGGCGTTGCGCGTCGCGCAGGGCAGGGTCGAGGCAGGCGGGTTCGGGCCGGGGCGATCGACGGGCGGGGCCGCGGTGCCGGTCGGCGATCCGGTCTGCGAAGCCCTGACGGCGATCGTCCGCGCGTTGGTCGACGGCCACGACTGGTGGCCCGGTGACGCGTTTTGCTGGGTGGAGTGGGCGGTTCTCCCGTTCGTGGCGGGTTCGACCGGCGCGGAGGGCATGCGCTTCCTCGGTCGCGGCAGCGCCCTCGACTGGGCCGACCTGGTCGAAGCCGGGAAGGACGACCTGGAGGACCTCGCCGACCTGATCGAGCGGGCCGCGTTCGCCCCCGCACCGGTCGATCCCGCGTAGGTCGCGGCGGCGATCGGTGCGTGGGGGCCGCGCTGTCCTGCCGGTTGGCATGGCCGGTGGGTGGCGAGCCGACCACCGACGAACTCGCGGCGACGGTCCGGGACAGGTACGCGCATGCCTTGTCGGTCCCACGCGTGCCGAAGCCGAGCTTCGCGGCAAGGGGTCGCCGGGGGACGCGATTCGCCAGGCCATGGGGCGACTTCATGCACCCGCCGACAACGACGGGAACCGGGTTCCCGCTGCCGAGCTTGTTCCGGCCGTCGCGTTGACCTATCGGGGCCGACTCCGAGGTCGGAACAGCCCCGGCACCGCGTGACTTCGCGAGTCGGGGCTGCGCCTGCGGTGCTTGTTTTGGGAACCGCTCAGCGACTCGACGCCGCCCCGCGGTTCACCCGACCGCGCGGTCCGGCGTGCCACGTCCACTGGCCGTCCCCGGTCACCGTGACGCCGTGCTGCTCGCGTGGGGGTTCACCCCGCGCCCGCCACGCTTGGTAGGCGGCCTCGATCTCCCGCCACAGGTCGCGCGGCCCGCCCTCGTTGACCTCGAACACGCGGGCGTCCGGTACGTAGTCAACGGCTGCCCAGGACTCCCCGTCGACGTACCACGTGGTGAACTCCCCGGCCCGCGCGCCCGATCCGAAGAACGTGCGTTGCTCGACATCGGGCAGCCGAAGGCCGATCGCGAAGTCCGCGTGCTCCTCCTGAAGGGGGCGCGGATCCGTCGTCGTGTGGCGGATCCTGCCCGCGTTCGGGTCCGCGATCACGTCGCCCACGAAACGCCGGGCCTCGAACCTCGGTCGCTGCGACCGGGCCCACATGAAGTTGACGTTTCCCACGAACCGGCCCGACGCCGTGCCGTCGTCCGCGACGACCAGACGCAGGAGCCCGGAGTTGTGGAAGGCCGTGCCCCAGGGCGTAAGAATCACCCCTCCGGGCCGGACCTGCTCCACCCACGCGTAGGGCACGTTCCGCACCGCCATGGCGGCGATGAGGCGATCGTAGGGAGCGCCCTCCTGGTACCCGCGCAACCCGTCGCCGACGATCAGGGTCGGCCTCGAATCGGCGGCACGCAGGGACTCCTGCGCCTGGATCGCAACGAGGGGATCCACTTCGACCGAGGTCACCCGACCGGCCGTGAGCGCGGTGGCCAACAACGCGGTGGACCACCCGGTACCGGTCCCGATTTCGAGAATCTCGTGATCCGGGTCGACGTCGAGTCGTTCGAGCATGAGCCGCACGAGCGAGGGTTGCGACGCCGACGACGTCGGGATCAGGCTCCCGCCCGGCATGCCGTCATCCATTTGGGTGACAAGCGGGATGTCGGCCGCCACCGCCTCGGCCCACGCCTCGGGGTCGGTGTCGCGGTCGATCCGGACGTCGTCACTCCTCCACACCTGCGCCGGGACGTACGAGCGCCGGGGCGTGTCCGCGAACACGGCGTCCCAGTCGACCAGGGCACTCACTTGTCCTTCTCCCTGTCCTTGTCGCGGTCCTTGTCCGCCGGTGGCACGGGCCTGTCCCACCGGCCATCGCACTGCCGCTGGGGGGTCTTGGCGTCGCCGTCCTTGTCGTCTTTGGCGTGGTCCGCCATCGTCGTGCCTTCCGAGTCGGTGGGTGTCGGGTCGTTGTCGGTCGGTGGCGGCATCGGTATCGCCGTCATCACCCCTCCTCTTCGTCGAGCGGAAACGGAGGCTCCGACCAATCGGCCACGGCACCCAACAGGCAGCCGACGCGCTCCAGATCGGACAACAACGCGAACCACTCGGCGCCGACCGGCGGTCGCACCGTCGCCAACATGCCCTGGTCCACAGCGCACAACTCCGCGAGCGTGCCGTCCGGCCGAAGGGTCGCGTCTTCCGCACCGACGTATCTCACGCTCCGGTACAGAATCGGCGTAGGCGGCCGAAGAATGACCAAATCCCCAACCCGGCAAGCGAATTCGATCCCACTGCGCAGCCGGAGGTGAACCTGCCGCCCCCGCACGTCCATAAGCACACCCTCGCGCCCCGAATACGCGTCGCGACACCACGCATGCCGATAGCGCTCGAAGAACGCCCACCCCCGATCGAAATCCTCCTGCGTACTCCCCGAAGCCCGCTGCCGAGTGGTCATCGCACGTTCCGTCCCCCCGAGCGCACCACGCGGAACCGCACCGACAACCGCCAGGTCCACAACAAACGAAGGTACGACCGAACTCGCGGCCTCCGGGGTGGGATGAACGCAGCACTATCGGCTTCCGCCCCGCCGACCCACTCCCGAACCAGCAGGCTCAACCGCTCGTCCTGCCAGTCGCGATCCACCACCGGCACAGGTACCGAACCGCGTTGAGTCCACCCGAATTGATATGTCATCGTGGGCACGTGTCCTTTCTGTGAGGCACGCGGGGAGTGGGGCGACTCGCCAAAGTTGAGCCCCACTCCCTACGCCCGTCGCGGCCCCATCCTTCGACCTGCGACGTTTTGAGCAAGGGAGTTGCCTCTCCGTTCCGTACACAGTCTGTCGCTCTACGTCCCCATCATGGGTCGGGAGAGCTAGCCTGTGCATCTCGGCACCGTTACCGATTTGCGGTGGAACGGAAGGGGGAACACCCGTGCGATATCAAGAAAAAGACGTCGATCCCAAAGGCTCGCCACGCCAGATGTATGGGCGTGAGATCCGGGTCAAGCGCAACAACCTCGGGATGTCACTGACGGCGTGCGCGTCGGTTCTGGGCTACAGCAAGGCATCGCTGTCCCGGTACGAGACCGGCGAGAGCCCCATTCCGCCGGACATGCCCGCCAGGCTGGATATCGCGTTCGAGACGGACGGGTTGTTCGGACGGCTGTACGAGATGGTGGAGCACGATCAATTCCCGGACCGCTACCGGGCGTTCATGGTGCTCGCGGCAAAATCGATCCAGATTTTGGAGTACGCGGAACAGACGATCCCCGGGCTGTTGCAGACCCCCGACTACGCTCGCGCGCAGTTCATCGGGTTTGCGCCCGGGGCGTTGGATGCCGAGATCGAACGGCTCGTAGTCGCGCGTATCCAGCGTCAACGGATCTTCACGCGGGAACACCCACCGCGCTATGGCGCGATCCTCGACCAGGCGGCCATCACTCGCCCGATCGGTGGCCCAGCAGTTATGCGCGCGCAACTCGAAGCACTGTTGCCCCGGATGGACACGGAGTTCGGCACGATCCAAGTCTTTCCGTTCAGCGCCGGAGCCCATAGCCTCTTGGGTGGATCGCTGACGCTGCTGACCCTGCCCGAAAGTGAGCCCGTCGCTTATCTCGAAGGCAGCCACACTGGGCAGTTGCGCGAGGATCCCACCACTGTCGCCACCCATCAAGCGGCATACGATCGTCTACGAGCCTACGCTCTCTCCCCGAGAGAGTCGGCGGCGATGATCCGGGCAGTCATCAAGGAGTTGGAAGCATGCGAGAAACCCGTGGCGCAAACATCACGACTTGGCGAAAGAGCACGCACAGCAACGGGGATGGGGGCAACTGCGTCGAGGTCCGCGATGATCTCCCGGGCATCGTCCCGATACGCGACTCGAAGGACCCGAGCATCGGACACCTGACGATCGGCGCGGCATCCTGGACGGCACTGACCGACGCACTCCGCGACTGACCCGGCCCTGACCGCACCCGCGTTCTACGCGATACGCAATCGGTCGGCGAGAGCCAGTAGTTGCGTCGGCCTGCGGTGCTCGCGGGAGACGAGGTCTGCGACGACTCGGCGGGACGTGCCGTGGTAGCGCATCCATTCGGGGGCGGTGTGTTCGGCCTTGAGGATGGCGCGGGTTGCCCGGTCGTCGTTGGCGAGGTCGATGTCGATGCGGTCGGCGCCGATCCGGGCGGCGGCGTTGGCGAGGCCCGGCTCACCCGCCCTCCGCTCCCCGTGCCTCGAAATTCTCGTGGCACAGGGAGCGTCGGCGGTTCTCTCGATGAGGGCCTTCAGACGGTGTCGACCCAGAAGGCTTCGATCCAGCGTGCCTGACCGGTGCTACCGATCCAGTAGGCGCCGACCCACGGCCACCCCCACGGATACCCCGATTCGGGCTGGAAATAGGTGCCCCCTTGCCAGCCGACATCTTGTATGTGGCCGGCTGCCACGACCGAGTTCGGTCCGGAGTTGAAGAAGGCCAGCTCCTCCAAAGGCTGCAAAAGCGGGGTATACATGACTACCGAGGCGTCTGCATTATTGTCGTCGAAGCTGAGGGGAAATATCGACCCATAGCCGAAATCGCTCCAATGACCTCGGAGTCCCAGGTTGTAGCCGAACGGCGGATGCTGGTACCACAGAAACTGAACGGCGACGATGGGGTCGTTATTGCCTGCATTCCCCACATAACCGGGATTTAGCACATCATTGGAGAGTTTCCAGTCCCCCCAGACCTGCGTATTGCTCCGGCTCAGTGCGCGGTACCACAGGGTGCCACCGTCGGCACTGCGGGCCGACCCTGCCGGAGCGGCCTCTCGCCGCATCTTGGACAAGGTCTCGGCGGGGACCTTGACCCTCGCCCCACCGTCCCGGTCGGCACTCTTGGGGACGACGAACCTCTCCCCGCCCAGGGTGATCGTCTTGGTGGATTCTTCGTTCGCCTGAGCCGAAGCCGGGACGATTGCCCCCGCCAGTCCTATCAGGGAAGCCGCCAGCAATACGGCAATTCTTCGCATGGAAAACCCCATCGCAGATTGAAGTTAATTGATTAAGTCATCCATACTCGAACGCGTCAAGGCTGCATTTTCGGCCAGCAGAATTGCCCTGTAATCGACTACATACCAGCCATAATGTGATTCCCCGGCGTCCGGTCACCGGCCCGGACTCGGCTCGTTTCCCTCACGCGCCGAACATGTCGCGGCACGCCGCCAGTCCCTCGATCTCGGCCGGGATCGTGCGGTGTTCGAGCCAGGCGTCCCTCGTCAGGCGCAGGCGTTGCAGTGGGCGCGGGGTGTTGTCCTCGTTGTGCAGGACGTCGAGGCCGTCGTCGGCGTAACCCAGGCGTCGCGACACCGCGAGGGAGGGGGCGTTGTCCGGGAAGGCGGACGAGACGGCCCAGTGTGCGCCGAGGCCGGCGAAGGCCAACTCCAGGATCGCGGCCCGCATTTCGGTGCCGAAGCCGCGCCCCTGGTGGGCCTGTCCCAGCCACGATCCGGAGGAGACCTCGCGCCGACGGGCGAAGTCCTTGGCGCCGCAGTCCTGGGTACCGATGATCACGCCGTCGTGGACGACCGCGAGGAGCAGTCGCCAGTTCTCCGGCTGCCAGTTCGCCCAGGTGGCCCAGTAGTGCTTGAGGCCGTTGCGGGCGAACATCGGTTGCGGCTGACGTGTCCACGGCTCGCTGAAGGGCATCCGGTCGGGCGCGTGGATGCCGCGCGCGGCCAGTTCCACCAGCTCTACCAGGTCGTCCTGGCTCGCCGTACGCAGTTCCAGTCGGGGCGTGGTCACTCGCAGGCCGAACACGGGCCAATGGTCAGTCAGCATGGTCGATTCTCGACGCCACACACGGTCCCACGCGAGCGAATTCCGCCGCCGAGACGGCCTGCTACCGCGCTCCCGCCGCCGGGGCCAGCCCATGCAGCAGCAGGTCGGCGAACGCGTCGCCGACCTGTCGCGGCGACATCGGGCCGTCGAGCTGATACCAGCTGTTGAGGTGGTGGACGCCGCCGAAGAAGTTGTGGGTGGCGATGTCGGCCGACACGTCCGCGCGCAACAGGCCCTCGTGCTGGCCCTGTTCGATCAGCGAGCGGAAGCGGTCGTGGTAGCGCCGCCGCTCGGCCCGGATCTCGTTGCGCTTGTCCGGCGCGAGCAGATGCATCGAGCGGAAGTAGACGACGGCGTCGTCGATGTTGCCCAGCGTGGTGACCACGACATCCGCCGCCGCCTCGCGCAGGCGGTCCACGACCGGCTCGGAGCCGTCCGCGATGGTGTTCAGCCGCTCGGTCTGCATCGCGAGCACCCGGTGGTAGATCTCCACCAGGAGGTCGTCCTTGGACGCGTAATAGTGGTACATCGCGCCCTTGGTGACGCCGGCGGCGGCCACGATCTCCTGGACCGAGGTGCTCTCGAAGCCCCGCTCGGCGAACATCCGCGAGGCGATCCGCAACAGTCGCTGGGGCAGGGGCGCCCCGTCGACCTCGGCCTCGGACCCAACCGGTGCCGCGTTGCCGCGACCTCTAGCCGCCATGATGTCCAACCTTTCGAGGGAGCGTTCGACGCTACCCTAGCCAAGATACCGACCGGTCGGTACCGTATTTTGCGCACGGTACGTTTTCGCGCACCCTACGGCCACGAAACGTCCGCGCCGTCCGCGACCAGGGAGAGGCAGGCGCCGGTGGACTTCAGCTACGACGCACGGACCGAGGAACTGCGCGAGCGGCTGCTCGCGTTCATGGCCGAGCACGTGTACCCCGCCGAAGCCGTGTTCACCGAACAGGTGGCCGAGCCGGGTGCCGATCCGTGGGGCCGGCCGCCGGTGATCGAGGAGCTCAAGGTCGAGGCCCGCAAGCGCGGCCTGTGGAATCTGTTCCTGCCGGGCGCCGAGGGCGCGGGGCTGAGCAACCTCCAGTACGCGCCGCTGGCCGAGATCGCCGGCCGCAGTCCGCACCTGGGCCCGGAGGCGCTCAACTGCGCCGCGCCGGACACCGGCAACATGGAACTGCTGCACGACTTCGGCACGCCCGAGCAGCAGGAGCAATGGCTGAAGCCGCTCCTGGAAGGCACCATCCGCTCGGCGTTCTGCATGACCGAGCCCGACGTCGCCTCCTCCGACGCCACCAACATCACCACGCGCATCGTGCGCGACGGCGACGAGTACGTGATCGACGGCCGCAAGTGGTGGTCCTCCGGCGCGATGGCGCCCACGTGCGAGATCCTGGTCGTGATGGGCAAGACCGACCCGGACGCGCCGCGCCACCGCCGGCAGAGCATGATCCTGGTGCCGCGCGACACCCCGGGCGTGCGGATCCGCCGCGGCATGCACGTCTTCGGCTACACCGACGGGCCGCACGGCGGGCACGCCGAGGTGGTCTTCGACAACGTACGGGTGCCCGCCGCGAACCTGGTCGGCAACGCCGGCGACGGCTTCGCCATCGCGCAGGCCCGGCTGGGCCCCGGCCGGATCCACCACTGCATGCGGCTGATCGGGATGGCCGAACGCGGCCTGGAGCTGATGTGCCGCCGAGTGGTCGCCCGCGAGGCGTTCGGCGGACCGCTCGCCGACCAGGGCGTGATCCAGGAGTGGATCGCCGAATCCCGGGTGCGCATCGAGCAGTTGCGCCTGCTCGTGCTCAAGACCGCGTGGCTGATGGACACCGTCGGCAACCGCGGCGCGCACCGGGAGATCCAGTCGATCAAGATCGCCACGCCGCTCACCGTCGAATGGATCCTGGACAAGGCCATCCAGGCGCACGGCGCCGGCGGCCTGTCCCAGGACTTCGTGCTCGCGTCGTTGTGGACGCACGCCCGCACACTGCGGCTGGCCGACGGGCCGGACGAGGTACACCGCCGTTCGCTCGCCCAGCGCGAGCTCAAGTCCTACCGAGAGGCAGCCGCCCAGTGAGTGACGCGTCCCGTCCCGTAGCCATCGTCACCGGCGCCAGCCGAGGCATCGGCCTGGGCATCGCCCAGGCCCTGGTCGCACGCGGCGACCGGGTCTGCGTGACCGCGCGCGGCGCGGACACACTCGCCGAGGTGGTCGCCTCACTCGGCGGCCCCGAACACGCGATCGGCGTCGCCGGAAAGGCGCACGACCCGGCCCACCAGGACGCGGCGGTGACCGCGACCATGGAGGCGTTCGGCCGGATCGACATGCTGGTCAACAACGCCGGCATCAACCCGGTGTACGGCCCGCTGGTGGAACTCGACCTCGACGCCGGGCGCAAGATCCTGGAGGTCAACCTGCTAGCCGCGCTCGCCTGGACCCAGCGTGTGCACAAGGCGTGGTTGGGCGAGCACGGCGGCGCGATCGTCAACGTCTCCTCGCTGGCCGGCGAGCGGCCCGCCCACGGGATCGGCTTCTACGGCGTCAGCAAGGCCGCGCTGACCCACCTGACCGCCCAGCTCGCGAGCGAACTCGGCCCGCGGGTAAGGGTGAACGCGGTGGCGCCGGCCGTGGTCAAGACGGTCTTCGCGAACGCGCTGTACGAGGGCCGCGAGGACGAGGTCGCGGCGGCGTATCCGCTGGCCCGGCTCGGCGTGCCCGAGGACGTGGCCGGCGCGGTGGCGTTCCTGCTGTCCGAGCAGGCGAGCTGGATCACCGGTCAGACGCTGCTGGTCGACGGCGGCGTGAGCCTGTCCGGCGGCGTCTGATGACCGCGCTCGCCGGCGCCGGCGTGGTGATCACCGGCTCCGGCGCCGGGATCGGCGCGGCGCTGGCCCGGCGCTTCGCCGCCGACGGCGCCCGGGTGGTGGTCAACGACCTGGATCCGGACGCGTGCCGTGCCGTCGCCGCCGAGATCGACGGCATCGCGCTGCCCGGCGACGCGGCCGGCGAGGAGGGTGTCGCGGCGCTGGTCACCGGCGCCCGCAAGGCGCTCGGCGGCGAGATCGACATCTACTGCGCCAACGCCGGCATCGGCGAGGGCAGCGGCCTGGACGCCTCGGAGCAGTCCTGGGACCGCTCGTGGGACGTCAACGTGATGGCGCACGTACGCGCCGCCCGGCTGCTCACCCCGGCCTGGCTGGCCCGGGGGCGCGGCCACCTGGTCACCACGGTCTCCGCCGCGGGCCTGCTCACCATGCTGGACGCGGCGGCGTACTCGGTCACCAAGCACGCGGCCTACGCGTTCGCCGAGTGGATGTCGATCACCTACGGCGCCAAGGGCATCACCGTGCAGGCGGTCTGCCCGCTGGGGGTGCGCACCGCGCTGATGGGCGCGTCCGGCGAGGCGGCCCGGCTGCTCCTGGACGACGGGGCGATCAGTGCGGCGGAGGTCGCCGAGGTGGTCGCCGAGGCGATCACGGGCAACGCCCCGTTCCTGGTCCTGCCGCACCCCGAGGTGGCCCGGATGTACGCGGGCCGGGCCGCCGACCCGGATCGTTGGCTGGCCGGGATGCGCAGACTCCAGTCGCGACTGGAACAGGCGAAGGAAGACCGAGCGCGGGAGAACTGACCGCCGGACCCGGGGCCGAAGCACATCTTCGGCCCCGGGCGGGCTCATCCGCGGCGCAGCGCGGCCAACTGCTCGGCGAACGGCACCACTTCCTCGACCGGGTCGGGCCCGGCCGCGGCCTGCGGCAACCCCGCCGCGAGGTCGGCGAGTTCGCCACCCGCGCGGGCGATCCGCGCGGCCATGTCGTCGCCGGCACCCGCCGACGTGCCCCAGTCCTCCGTCGCCGCGTAGACCGAGGTCGGTACGACCGTGGCTCGCAGGTAGGCGAACAGCGGGCGCAGCGCGTGCTCCAGGGCCAGCGAGTGGCGTGCGGTGCCGCCGGTCGCCGCGATCAGCACCGGCTTCCCGGTCAGCGCGGTGTTGTCCAACACGTCGAAGAACGACTTGAACAGCCCGCTGTAGGACGCGGTGAAGATCGGCGTGACGGCGATCAGGGCGTCCGCCCGGGTGACCGTGTCGATCGCCGCGCGCAGCCCCGGCGGCGGGAAGCCGGTGATCAGGTTGTGCGCGATGTCCACCGCGACGTCGCGTAGTTCGACCGTGTGCACGTCGACCTCGACGCCCCGATCGACCGACTGCCGCCTGGTCGCCTCGGCCAGTCGGTCGCCGAGCATGCGGGTGGACGAGGGTTTGCCCAGCCCGGCCGAGACGACCACCAGCTTGACCGGTTGCGCCATGGTGATCCCTGTTCCCTTCTCTGTCGTTGCGCCGGATGTCCGGTGATGGGTGCGACCGGTCAGAGCGCCGGCGCGCTCTCGCCGGCCGCGACCTGCGCCGCCGCCTCGTCCCGCCGGGCGACCAGTGCCGCGTGGGTCGGACCGGCCGGCACGTCGGCCGCGCGTCGGGCGGCGAACTCCCGGCGCAACACCGGCAGTACCTCCTCGCCGAGCAGGTCGAGCTGTTCCAGCACGGTCTTCAGCGGGAGTCCCGCGTGGTCCATCAGGAAGAGCTGACGCTGGTAGTCGCCGAACGAGTCGCGGAAGGTCAGCGTCTTGTCGATGACCTCCTGCGGGCTGCCCACGGTCAGCGGCGTCTGGTCGGTGAACTCCTCCAGCGACGGACCGTGGCCGTACACCGGCGCGTTGTCGAAGTAGGGGCGGAACTCGCGTACCGCGTCCTGCGAGTTCCGGCGCATGAACACCTGGCCGCCGACCCCGACGATGGCCTGCTCGCGCGTACCGTGGCCGTAGTGCTCGAAGCGGTCGCGGTAGAGGTTGATCAGCCGGACGAAGTGGTCGCGGGGCCAGAAGATGTTGTTGGCGAAGAATCCGTCACCGTAGTAGGCGGCCTGTTCGGCGATCTCGGGGCTGCGGATCGAGCCGTGCCACACGAACGGCGGGACGCCGTCCAGCGGTCGCGGGGTCGAGGTGAAGCCCTGGAGCGGGGTCCGGAACCGGCCCTCCCAGTCCACCACGTCGTTGCGCCACAGCTCGTGCAGGAGCGCGTAGTTCTCGATCGCCAGCGGGATGCCCTGGCGGATGTCCTGGCCGAACCACGGGTAGACCGGCCCGGTGTTGCCGCGACCCATCATCAGGTCCACCCGGCCGTCGGCCAGGTGCTGGAGCATCGCGTAGTCCTCGGCGATCTTCACCGGGTCGTTGGTGGTGATCAGCGTGGTGGACGTGGAGAGGATGATCCGCTCGGTCCGGGCGGCGACGTAGCCGAGCAGCGTGGTCGGCGACGAGGGCACGAACGGCGGGTTGTGGTGCTCACCGGTCGCGAACACGTCCAGGCCGACCTCCTCGGCCTTGAGCGCGATCGCCACCATCGCCTTGATCCGCTCGTGCTCGGTGGGCTCCCGGCCGGTGGTGGGGTCGACGGTGACGTCTCCGACGGTGAAGATCCCGAACTGCACGATGACCACTCTCTCAGTAGTTGAACACTCAATCAACTGATGAAAGCAGGATCGGGTCCGAGCTATTCCCGAAGCGCGCACGGGCCTGCGGCCGGATCCGCCACCCCTTCCTCGCTACTCGCTACTCGCGCAGGATTTGCAGGCTTACCGCCAGTTCGGCTTCGGTCACCCGGGCTGCCGTGGTGGCGTCGCGGGCTCGGATCGCGGCCACCATGGCCGCGTGGGCGTCGGCGCCCGGGTCGGCGGAGGCAGTGCGCAGGCCCTGTTCGTCCATGGCCGCCAGCAGGTCGAGCAGGCCCGGGCGCATGGTCACCTGGAAGACGGCGAACAGGTCGGTCAGCACCTCGTTGTGGGCCGCCGCGACGATGCTCGCGTGGAAGGCGATGTCCGCGTCGATGTACGCCTCGTCGTCGCCGAGCGCCGCGGCCCGCGCGGCCAGGCCCGCCTCCAGCGCGGCGAGGTCCTCGTCGGTGCGCCGCTCCGCGGCCAACATCGCGGCCCGTACCTCGATCAGATTGCGTACCTCGTACACCTCGACCGCCGAGGCCCGCCGCAACCGCGCCGGCAGATCCTCGACCGGTTCGGTGGCGATCACGAAGACGCCGGACCCCTGCCGGGACTCGACCAGGCCGGCTCCCGCCAGGGCCCGGATCGCCTCGCGCACGGTCGAGCGGCCGATGCCCAGTTCCGCGCCGAGCGCCACCTCGCCGGGCAACTTGCCGCCCACCGGCCAGCGCCCGGCGGCGATCTGGTCGCGAAGCCGCTCGGCCGCCTGGCCGACCAGCGGGCTGCGGCGCAGGGGGCCGAACGTCATCGCGTCACCATCACGTCTCAGGTTGTCTGACGAATTGCCCGAATCCTAGCCGGGAAGCACGCCCACCCCCTCCCGCTCCCCCGCGCGAGCCCGATTCACCGCCGAGATCGTCGCGCGCACCGAGGCGGCCAGGATCGAGGTGTCGATGCCGACGCCCCACCGGGTGACCCCGTCGACGCGGCACTCCAGGTACGACGCCGCCTGTCGGTCGCCCCCCGCGCCGATCGAGTGCTCGACGTAGTCCAGGATCTCGACCCGGATGCCGGCCGCGCCCAGAGCCGAGGTCAGCGCGGACAGCGGACCGTTGCCGGTGCCGTCCACCGGGCGACGGCCGGCCGCGTCGGTCAGGGTCCCGGTGAACCGGTGCCGCCCGGGTCCGCCCTCCTGCACCCGCCATTCGGTGACCTCGATCGGCGAGTGCCGGTCCAGGTACTCGCCCTGGAACAACGCGCCCAGTTCGGCCGCGGTGATCTCCTCGCCGCTGTCGTCGGTGGCCTCCTGGACCACCCGGGAGAACTCGATCCGGAGCCGGCGCGGCAGGTCCAGCCCGTGCGCGCTCTGCATCAGGTAGGCGATGCCGCCCTTGCCGGACTGGCTGTTGACCCGGATCACCGCCTCGTAGTCACGACCCACGTCGGCCGGGTCGATCGGCAGGTACGGCACGTCCCACGGCGCCTGCGCCGCGGTCGAGCCCAGCCGTTCGGCCTGCCGCGCGTGGTGCGCGAAGCCCTTCCCGATCGCGTCCTGATGGGTGCCGGAAAACGCGGTGTAGACCAGGTCGCCGCCATAGGGGTGTCGCGCGGGTACCTCGATCCGGTTCGCGTACTCGACCGTGCGCCGGATCTCGTCGATGTCGGAGAAGTCGATCATCGGATCCACGCCCTGCGTGTGCAGGTTCAGCGCGAGCGTGACCAGGTCCACGTTGCCGGTGCGCTCGCCGTTGCCGAACAGGCAGCCCTCGATCCGCTGCGCCCCGGCCAGCAACGCCAGTTCGGCGCAGGCGACCCCGGTACCACGATCGTTGTGCGGATGCACGGACAGGATCACCGCGTCCCGGCGGGCCAGATGGCGGTGCATGTACTCGATCTGGTCGGCGTAGACGTTCGGCGTGGCGATCTCGACCGTGGCCGGCAGGTTGTGGATCACCGGTCGATCCGGGCTCGCGTCCCACAACTCGGTGAGGCTGTCGCACACCTCCAGGACGTAGTCGGGTTCGGTCAGGTTGAACACCTCGGGCGAGAACTCGAAGCGGATGTCCGCCCCCGGCCGCGCGTCCGCGCCGCGGGCCACGTCCTTCGCGCCGGCCAGGATCAGGCCGTGCAGCGCGGCCCGGTCGTGCCCGAGCACGACGTCGCGCCAGGTCGGCGCGGTCGCGGTGTACATGTGTACGACGGTGTGCGGCAGGCCCTCGATGGACCGATGGGTGCGTTCGATCAGGTCGGTCCGGGCGGCGGTGAAGACCACGATCGTCACGTCGTCCGGAACCGCGTCGCTCTCGACCAGGTGTCGGACGAAGTCGTAGTCGGCGCGGCTCGCCGACGGGTAGCCGACCTCGATCTCCTTGAAGCCCATCGCCACCTGCAGGTCGAACATCCGCCGCTTGCGCGCCGGGTCCATCGGCTCGGCCAGCGCCTGATTGCCGTCGCGCAGGTCCACCGGGACCCACAGCGGGGCCTGTTCGATCCGCCGGGTCGGCCAGGTGCGTCGGTCGGGGTCGATCTCGACCCGAACCCGCTCGTGCGCCGGGCGGTAGCGGTGATACGGCATCGCGCTCGAACGTTGCCGGTTCCAGTGCGGTCGGCCGTCGGGAATCGGGCCGGCCGGGGTGCGCAGGGTGGGAAAGCCGTGTTCGGTCATGGTGCGGGGTCGTCCTCGCCGTTCGAAGGGGTCGACCGGCAGCACCGAACCCCGCGGCGGGGCGCCGGTCGGCTCAGACCCCGCCGCGGCGACCGAGAAGAAGGACGCGCGGCTTCATGGCGGTGACGCTAGCACAAGTTGTCTGACAACCTGATGTCTTTGGGCGGGAGTGAACGCCGGCGAATGTGCGTGCGGAACGCCGCGAACAAGGCCACGCAAACAAGAAGGAGGCGCCGACCCGGTTACCCGGGGGCGCCTCCCCTGTGCCGACCGCGTGGAGTCGGGACGTTCAGAGGTTGCTCAGCTTCGCGTAGGGACGGCAGATGCGCTCCTGGCGCGATCCGAAATCGACAGTGACCGCGATGTCCTCTTCGACACCGACGATCCGACCGAGTCCGTACTGATCGTGCGTCACTCGTGCACCGAGTTCGAAATCCTCGATGATGGGAGCGACCGGGACATTGAAGGGACTGGTGGGCAGAATGCGCCGGGTCACGGCTGACGTCGTCATCCCCACCAGTATGCGCCTGTCGGGTGACGCGCGGGGCGTTCGGGGGCGGTATAGGCGAAGCCGTAACCGGAAAGTGTCCCCACGATATGGCGGTTCGAATCCCGTATGCGCCCGTCGAACCCGACCGATATGCCCCGCTCGCAACTTCGCCGCAGGTCACGCGGGATCCGGCCACAACCGGGCCGTGCACCGTATGCGCACAACGCCCCGGTAAACCCGATTGAGCCGATCGGGCGACGCCCGAACGGATCGCCGACGCCCGTTCGGGGGCACCGCACGGGGCGGCGCCGAGACGCTCGCGACGGGGTCGCGACCCGCCGCCACGACGCCCCGCGACACCCCGAGCCACCCGGTCCGGCCGCCGCCCGCCGATAGGGTCGCGGCATGAGCGAGAGCACTGCCCCGGTGGACATCGAGCTGGTCAGGCCGCCCGAAATCCTGCTTGCGCACGAGGAGGTACGGGTCTTCCACGGCGGCATCCTGCGGACGCCGGCCGGGCTGTACACCACGATCGGCATGGAGACCTCGGCCCGGCCCGCCGGCCCGCGCCCGCCGGCGCCGCCGCTGTTCGGGCAGTACGGGGTATCGGTGACCCGCTCGGGCGACCGCTTCGCCCGGTCGGCGCTGGCCACGACGTTGTCGGCCGGGCCGATCCGGTTCACCTCCTGTTTGTTCGGCCATGTCCCGGACGGCGATCTCGTGCTGGACCTGGTATTGCCGACCATCCCGCGTCGCCTGGTGTTGCGCTTCGACTCGGAGCGGCACGACGGCACCGGATTGGCACTGGTCGTGCCACCCGCCATCGTGCGCAACGAGGCGGGCGTGACGTTGTGGCACGCGGGCGTATTGGCCACGGAGGCCGGTCGGCTCACCCACCTGGAGGCGACCTCCGCCGACGATCGCGCGCTGGGCGGCGCCCGCTGGGACGTCGAGCACAAGCCGCTCGCGGTGACCTGGGACGACCCGACGCCGGCCCGCGAGGCGCAGCAGCGGGGGCGGGACTTCGTGAGCACGGACAGTTGGATCGCCGCACCGCACGCGCGCGGCACGTTGTCCTGCGGACCGCTGGACGTGACGCGGGAGTTCTGACCGAGGGCGATCCGCCGGCGGGCGGCGGGCGGGCCGGCGCCGCGCCGGGTCCGGGCCGGGCCGGGGTCCGGCGACGTGTGGCCGCCCGGCCTGGAGGTCCGAGCGGCCGGTTTGCCGCGCAGCCGGTCCGCGGTGACGTCGGTGTCGTGGGTGACGTCGGGGTCGTCGCCACAGAAGCTCCATCGGGCCGACCGGGCCGGTTCGGTGCGCTTTGCCAATTCTTGGCTTTACGGGCGTATAGCCACGGTCTATGTTTACAGCCGTAAGCACACAGGCGTTAATCAGGGGGTACCGCGTGAGCAGCCAAGAATCCCGATCACCCGATGCCGGCTTCGCCGACGTTTCGGAGGCCGCCGGCCACCCGCGTCGGTGGGCCGCGCTGCTCGTGCTCAGTTCGACGCTGGTCGCGGTGACGCTCGACAACTCGGTGCTCAACACCGCGCTGCCCTCGTTGGCGAAGGGGCTGGACGCGTCGACGTCGGATCTGCAATGGATCACCGACGCCTACACGCTGGTCTTCGCCGCCCTGCTGCTCCTGGCCGGCAGCCTGGGCGCCCGGTTCGGCGCCCGGCACGCGCTGCTCGGCGGTCTCGCGTTGTTCGGCGCCGGATCGGCGATCGCGGCGCTGTCCTCGACCGCGGCCGAACTGATCGCCTGGCGGGCGGTGATGGGCCTGGGCGCGGCGTTCGTGATGCCCGCGACGCTGGCCATCATCATCCGGATGTTCCCGCCGGTGGAACGCCCCAAGGCGTTCGCCGTCTGGTCCGCCGCGGCCGGCGTGGGGGTGCTGATCGGCCCGGTCACCGGTGGCGCGCTGCTGATGCACTTCTCCTGGTCCAGCGCGTTCTGGATCAACGTGCCTCTCGTGCTCGCCGCGCTCGTCGGCATCCTGCGCATCGTGCCGAGCGTTGCGCGCCAGGGCACCACCCGACTCGACCTGCCCGCCGCCGTGTTGTCCGTCGTCGGCCTGGGCGCGCTGGTCGACGCGATCATCGAGGCGCCCGAGCGCGGCTGGACCGCGCCGCTCACCCTCGTCGAGGCGGGCGTATTCGTGCTGTGCACCGCCGCGTTCGTGGCCTGGGAACTGCGCCGCGACGAACCGATGGTGCAGGTACGGCTGTTCGCCAACCGGGGCTTCGTGCTCGCCGCCGCGACGCTGGCGGTGACCTTCTTCGCGCTTTTCGGCACACTGTTCGTGCTGTCCCAGTACTTCCAGCTCGTACACGGATACAGCCCGCTGAAGGCGGGCCTGTCCGCGATGCCGTTCGCGGTGGCGATGGCCACGATGTCCGGCCTGTCGCCGGTGGTCACCGCCCGGCTGGGCATTCGCGGCACGCTCACCGGCGGACTCGGCGCGATCGCGATCGGCCTGTCGGTGCTCGGCCTGACCACCGACGCCGACACCCCGTTCGTCGTACTGGCCGCGGAGATGGCCCTGGTCGGGGCCGGCATGGGCATGATGATGGCCCCGGCGAGCATGGAGATCACCGCGTCGGTGCCGGCCCGGTTCTCGGCGATGGCGGGTGCACTCAACAGCGTGGTCCGCGAACTCGGCGGCGTGCTGGGCATCGCGGTGGTCGGCACGCTGGTCTCCACGCACTACCGGTCCGAGATGGCCGACCTGCACCCGACCGGCCCGGCCTCGGTGGCCGAACGCGACCTGCCCAGCGCGCACGCCGTTGCCGCGCACCTGTCCCCCGAGGACGGCCACCGGCTCACCTCGGCCGCCGACCACGCCTTCACCACGGCGATGAACAACGGCGCCCTGGTGGCGGCGGCGGTCGCCGCGATCGGCGCGATCGTGGTCGCCTTCGGCCTCCCGCGCCGCACGGTCAGCACCTCGGTGGCCACCGGGCGACCCACCGAATCGACCGACGCCCGGGCGGTGCCCGCCGCCTGACGGAGCGTCATCCCGGCACCCGGCGACCGGCCCGACCCGGTCGCCGGGCATCCGTCGTCGGGCGGCCCGTCGGCGACACACCGGAGGAGGCACCATGCCCGCGAGCGCCGCCGGCCCGCCTCGTACGCTGGCCGCCATGGACGACGATCACGGACCCACCCGCCGACGCAATCGCCGCGGCCAGGGAGCGAGGTTGCGGGACGACATCCTGGCCGCGGCCACCGCCCTCATCGAACGCGACGGACACGCGGGCGATGTGACGCTGCGCCGGATCGCACGCGAGGCCGAGATCACCGCGCCGTCGATCTACGCGCACTTCAACGACCTGAACGACATCCTCGACACCGTGCTCAACGGCTACTTCGACGAGTTGCACGCCACCATCGTGGCGGCCTCCGCCGCGGACGCCGAACCGAATGGGGCGCTGCTCAAGGGCTGTCGGGCCTACGCCCGGTTCGCGATGGACCGCCCCGGCCGCTACCGCGCGCTGTTCCTGCGGATGCCCCCGCAGGTCGTCGACCCGGCGGCTCCGCCGTTGCCGCCGCCCAGTCGCCGGGAGGTCTTCCAGACCCTGGTCGACGCGGTGGCGAACACCTCGTCGGCCGACCGCCCGACGGGGACGGACCCGTTCGAGGACGCGTTGGCCGTGTGGGCGGCGATGCACGGCGCGATCCTGCTGCGGATGACGACGCCCGGCTTCGGCTGGCCGCCGCTCAACGATTTCATCGACACGCTGGTCACCCGGACGGCGCGGCTCACCTGAGCGACCCGGCACAGGTCGGCACCGGCAACCGGTATGTCCGCTCTTGTGGGCGTTACCCGATGCGGGCGTGCCATCCCGGGCTCGGACGTGGAAGGGTGTCCCCACGGATCGCATCCAGTTCGAGAGCAGGAACGCACCATGGCTGACGAGACACCCGCGAACGAGACACCCGAGGAGACGGTCGTCGAGGCCACCGAGCCGGAGACGCCCGAGGACGAGACCAAGCGCAAGTTCCGCGAGGCGCTCGCCCGCAAGCGCGGCACCAAGACCGACGGCACCGGCGACGGTCCGGGCGGCGACGGGTCCAAGATCCACGGTGCGCACGGGCCCGCCGCGCAGCAGCGCTCGTTCCGTCGCAAGAGCGGCTGAATCGGACCACCCCGCACGCCGATTCGAGTCACCGAATCGGACCAGCGAGGGACTGCCTTCGCCGGGTTACCGAGCAGTAGGATCGCCGGATCGCGAGATCTCGTGGCATGCCTCCTGCCCGCCCGGCGAAGGGTCCCCCGTGTTCGACTACGACGTTCTGGTCATCGGTTCGGGTTTCGGCGGTTCGGTCGCCGCGTTGCGGCTGACCGAGAAGGGCTACCGGGTCGGCGTACTCGAAGCCGGTCGCCGGTTCGCCGATGCCGACTTCCCCAAAACCTCGTGGCAGTTGCGCGACTTCCTGTGGGCGCCGGCCCTGGGTCTGACCGGCATCCAGCGCATCCACGTGCTCAAGGACGTGGTGGTGCTGGCCGGCGCGGGTGTGGGCGGCGGTTCGCTGAACTACGCGAACACGCTGTACGAGCCGCCGCAACCCTTCTTCGACGACCCGCAGTGGGCCCGCATCACCGACTGGCACGCCGAACTCGCGCCGTACTACGCCCAGGCCGAACGCATGCTGGGCGTGGTGACGAACCCGCACATGACGCCCGCCGACGAGCACATGAAGGCCGTCGCCGAGGAAATGGGCGCGGGCGACACCTTCCGTCTCGCGCCGGTCGGCGTGTTGTTCCCCGAGGAGGGACAGTCGCCCGGCGAGGAGGTGGCCGACCCGTTCTTCGGCGGAGCCGGGCCGCGCCGGACCACGTGTACCGAATGTGGTTCGTGCATGACCGGTTGCCGGGTCGGCGCGAAGAACACGCTGCTCAAGAACTACCTGTACCTGGCCGAACGGGCGGGCGCCCAGGTGCACGCGGAGCGTACGGTGCGCCGGGTCCGCCCGCTGGGCGCGGGCCGGCACCCGGACGGGTCCACCGGCGGCTATGCGGTGGAGACCGTCCACACCGGGCCCGCGACGGCGCCGCGCGCGCCCCGCACCTGGACCGCCGAGCAGGTGGTGTTCGCCGCCGGCACGCTGGGCACCCAGCGGTTGCTGCACCGGATGGCGGCCGAGGGTACGTTGCCGCACCTGTCCGGCACGCTCGGCCGGTTGACCCGGACCAACTCCGAGGCGCTGGTCGGCGCGGTCGCCCCGACCACCGGGGTGATCGACGCCACGCGCGGAGTGGCCATCACCTCCTCGTGGCACCCGGACGCGGACACCCACATCGAACCGGTTCGCTACGGCAAGGGCTCCAACGCGATGGGGCTGTTGCAGACCCTGCTCACCGACGGGGACCGGCCCCGGGTGCGCCAATTCCTGCGCGAGTCGTGGCAACACCCGGCCCGGTTGCGGCTGATGAACGTGCGCAACTGGTCCGAGCGGGCGATCATCGCGCTGGTCATGCAGTCCCGGGACAACTCGCTGACGGTGTATCGCCGACGCGGCCTGTTCGGCCGGACCCGGATCACCACCCGACAGGGCCACGGCGAGCCCAACCCGAACTGGATCCCGGCCGGCCACGAGGCGGTCCGACGGATCGCCCGACGACTGGGCGGGGTGGCCGGCGGCACCTGGGGCGATCTGGCCAACGTGCCGATGACCGCGCACATTCTGGGCGGTTGCGTGATCGGCGACTCGGCCGCGACCGGGGTGGTCGACCCGTACCAGCGCGTGTACGGGCATCCGGGACTGCATGTCCTGGACGGTGCGGCGGTCAGCGCGAACCTGGGCGTCAACCCGTCCCTGACCATCACCGCCCAGGCGGAGCGTGCGACGGCGCTGTGGCCCAACCGCGGCGAGGCCGATCCCCGGCCGGAGTTGGGCTCGGCCTATCGGCGGATCGCCCGCACCGCACCGGTGGCGCCGGCGGTCCCGGCGGACGCGCCGGGGGCGTTGCGACTGCCGATCGTGGAGGTGCGGTCGGGACCGCGGTCGGCACAGGACTGACGGCGGGCGCGGCAGCGGCTCGGCTCGTGTAGTCCCTAGCCACGTGCCGCTCGGGCGTCGGCCGCCCATTGCTTCGCGTGCCAGGTGTCCGCGATCTCGGCGGCGCGGTCGAAGTGTGCGCGGGCTTCCCTCTCCCGGCCCAGGAAGCGGGCCAGTTCGCCCAGGTCGTGGGCCGGTGGCCGGATCGCCAGGGACAACCCCGCGCACGCGGGTGCGGCGTCGCGCAGCGGGAGCAGGGTCGGGTAGAGCGCGGCGGCCTCCTCGTGTTCGCCCAACGCCACCACCACCGCCGCGCGGAAGACCGACATCGGGGTGTGGAAGAAGTCGCGGCGGATCGGCTCGATCACCGCCCGGATCGCCCGCGCCTGCTCGATCCGACCGTCGGCGGCCACCGCGAGGGCGCACAGGTCGGCCACGAACGGCCCGAAGTCGGCCAGGATCCCCAGTGCCTGTGGCGCGAGTTCGCGGATCCGGCCGCGGCCGAGCAGGATCGTGGCGAGGGCGAGCCGGCGCAGACCGTACGCGTGCAGCGAACCCTGCGCGATCATCGGCTCGGTGGCCCGGAGGTAGTACTCCTCGGCCTCGTCGTGGCGGCCGTCGATGTGCGCGAGAGTGGCGAGCGCGCAGCCGCCGACGCCGATCGCCTCCGGCATCCGGTAGCTTTCCGCGATCGCCGTGCTCTCCTCGACCAACCGGCGCGCGACGGCCGGATCGTTTTGGTCGGCCGCGGCGATGGCCTGGTTGTACCGGCTGTACCAGCGATACTCCGGCAGGTCGAACGCATCTGCGATCCGGGCCAGTTCGGCGGCGGCCTCGGCCCGGGCCGGCGCGTCCGGCAGGCTGTCCAGGTTGCCGGTGAGCGTGGTCAGGGCGAGTGCGTGCAGGTCGGGATCGCCCAGGTCGGCGGCGAGCGCGACGGCCTCCTCGGCCATCGCCCTGGGCCTCGGCTCGATGTCCTCCCCCATCAGCTCGCCTGCGTAGCCGTTCAACAACCGGCATCGGGTCCGCGGGTCGAGGTCGGTGCGCGCGATCAGCCGGCGCAACACCGCCAGCACACCCAGGTCCAGGCTTCCGTACGGCCGGCTCTGCCACGGCGTGGGCACCGTCCACGCGGTGAACGCGGCGATCGTCAGGTCGTCGCGGTGCATCGACTCGGCGGCCTCGAAGGCGCGTTGCCGGGTCAACCGGGCCGCCCCGACGTCGCCGGCCCGGACCTGGGCGCGCAGCAGCCGGCCGAACAGGTCGGCCCGCCGCCCGTCCCGGTCGCCGGCGGTGTCGGCGGGAATCCGGTCCAGGCATTCCAGCGCCCGGCCGAGCAGCTCGACGGCCGTGTCGTGGGCGAACCGGCGCTCGGCCAACTCGGCTGCGGCCACGCACACTTCGACGGCCCGGGCGGCGGTGCCGGCGGTGGCCGCGTGGCCGTAGTGGTAGGCCAGCGCCGAGACGTCGCCGCTGCCGAGACGTTCCAGGGCGGCGGCGATGCGGCCGTGCATCCGGGTGCGGCGCAGCCCGCTCAGGTCCGCGACCATCGTGTCGCGGACCAGCGCGTGCACGAACCGCACCCGCCCGGGGGCCGGTTCGGTGAGCAGCCCGGCGATCAGGCCGGCGTCCAACGCGTCCAGCACGCCGCCCTCCTCGACCTCGGCCGCGTGCACCAGCACGTCCACGTCGACCTCGCGGCCCGCCACCGAGGCCAACCGCAGTACCGCGACGGCGGGTTCGGGCAGCCGGGCCAGCCGTCGGCGCAGCACGTCGCGGACCCCCTCGGGCACGTCGGAGAGCGCGACCAGGGCCCCTTCGCTGTCCAGCAGGCGGGCGCTCTCCCGCACGTAGAACGGATTGCCGCCGGTGCGTTCGGCCAACGCGGTGATCGTCGCGGAGTCGACGGGCGTCTGGGACACGGCGTCCACGACCCGGGCCACGGCGGCCTCCGGCAGGCCGGGCAGCGCCAGTCGGACCGGCGATCGGCGGGCCAGTCCGGCCAGGGTCTCGGTGAGCCGGCCGGCCACCTCGTCGGGACGGTAGGCGGCGACCACGAACAGCGGCGCGCCGGCGGCCTCGCCGTCGGCCGCGGCGGCGAGCAGGGCCAGCGTTTCGGCGTCGGCGCGGTGCAGGTCGTCCAGCAGGATGGCCAGCGGCCGACGCCGGGCGCCGGCGGCCAGCCAGGACCAGACCGCGCGGTGCAGCCGGAACCGGCCCGCCGCGGTGTCCTGCCCGGGCCCCTCCGCCGGGTCGTCGCCCAGCAGCGGCGCGAGGGCGGCGGCCGACTCGGCCGGCGGCGGCACGATCTCGGCGATCGCCCGCAGCGCCTCCACCCACGCCCACGCGGGCGGTGCGCCGTCGACCTCGGGACACCGTCCGGTGGCCACGAGCAGCCCGGCCCGCTCCAGTTCGCCGGCGAGTCGGCTCAGCAGCGCGGATTTGCCCAGTCCGGCCTCCCCGGTCACCAGCGCGACCCGCAGGCCGGCCGCTCCGACCCGGCCGGCCGCGCCCAGCAGCGCGGCGAGTTCGTCGTCCCGTCCGACGAACAGGTCGGCGGGGCCGCCGGGTCGGGGGTGGATGTCGGCGTCGGGGACCGCGCCGAAGGCCGGCGCCGCGGTCGGGTGCGCCAAACTCGCGGGCACCGCGTCGCGGTCGGTACGGGCAGCGGGCCGGTCGGCGTCGGCGCGACCGGTCGTCGGTCGGCCGGCCGCCCCGGCGGTTGCCTCGTCCCGATCGCCCGCCGCAGCCCGGTCGGCGACGCCGGTCGCCGACCGGAGTACGTCCATGCGGCGACCCAGGATCGCCGCCTCGACCTCGGCGAGGGCGGGCCCCGGGTCCAGGCCGACGTCGGCCGCCAGGACCGCGCGGGCCCGGCGCAGCGTGGCCAGCGCGTCCGCTTGTCGGTTGTCCGCCCACAGCGCCAGGGCGTGCAGACGCCAACCCTCCTCGCGCAACGGCGCCTCGTGGGTGAGCCGTTCGGCGTCCGCAGCCGCGCCCGCTGCGGCGCCCGAGCGCAGGCCGGCGGCGATGTGCAGTTCGCGTGCGCTCAGTTGCAGTTCGCTCAACCGGGCGGCCTCGGCGAGGGCCCACGGCTCGTCCGAGGCGGCGGCGAACGCCGGGCCGCGCCACAACGCGAGCGCCGCCTCGACCAGGGTGCGCGCCTGGGCCGGGTCGGTCTCGGCCCGCTCCCGCGCGGCGCGGAGCAGGTGCTCGAAGCGCCACGCGTCCACCGCGTCGTCCGGCAGGCGCAGGGCGTAGCCGGGTGCCGCGCTGACCAGGATCGTGGCCGGGGCCCGTCGCGGTCGACCCGGTTCGAGCAGGCGACGCAGGTTGGACACGTACGCCTGGAGGGAGGTGACGGCCTGGGCGGGTGGTTCGCCGCGCCACAGGTCCTCGATCATCCGGTCGATCGACACGACCCGCCCGCGCGCGGCCACCAGGAGCGCGAGCACGGCGCGCTGGCGCGGACCACCCAGTGGCACGGTCGCATCGTCCACGTCGGCCTCGAACGGGCCGAGCACACGCAGGTAGACCATCCATCCCCCTATCCGGTTCGAGCGGCTCGGCCGGCGGCGAGCCGCTCGCCGGACAACTCCGTCGGGCGGCTCCATGTTCCTTCCAGGATTCCTCCAAGACGCCCGGACCAGGCTATGAGCATGCCCGGCGACACCACGCCGAGGGCCCACCGAAGGGATCACCCGCCATGACCGCCTCGTCCTCCTCGCCCGTCTCCCCCGCCTCGGCCGGCTTCGACACCCGGGACATGGTGATCGTCCACCGCGGGCTGCGCCGCGAATCGCGGCTGCTGATCGAGTTGGTCGCCGCCGTCGAGCCGGGCGACACCGCCCGGGCCAAGGTACTCGCCGACCACTTCGACCTGTACCGGTTGGGCCTGCACGGGCACCACACCGGCGAGGACGAGTTGTTGTGGCCGCCGCTGCTGGCGCGGGTCGACCTGGAGGCCGATCTGGTGCTGCGGATGGAGGCCCAGCACGAGCGGGTGGCCGGTTCGCTGACCACCGCCGGGGAACTGCTCGCGGCGTGGGCGGCGAACGCCGGGGGCAACGAGCGGGACGCGCTGGTCGCGGCGCTGGTCGAGCACCGCGCGGCGCTGATCGAGCACCTCGACGAGGAGGAGGCCGAACTGCTTCCGCTGGCTCAGCGGCTGCTCACCGCGCAGGAGTGGCACGCGATGGGCGAGCACTTCGTGGAGACCACGCCCAAGCCGCAGATCCTGCTTCTGCTGGGGGTGGTGCTGGAGGACGCCCGCCCGGCCGAGCGGGCCACGATGCTCGGTGGGCTGCCGCTCCCGGCCCGGCTGCTCTGGCACCTGGTCGGACGCCCGATGTACGCCCGCATGGTCCGCCGGGTCCGGGGCTGAACGCATCGACTCCCGGTGCCCGTGCGCCTGTCCGCCTGCGGCCGGATCCGCGCCCCCGCGACGCGCACGCACCGCCGGGCCCGGCGCGATCCGGGGGTCCCGACCCGACTCGACCCAGGCGACGCCGGTCTCGGCGACCCGGAGCCGGCCCGCACCCACCGCACGCGGCCCACTCCCATCGACGCGCCGGTGGCGCACATTCGGCCCCGCGCGCCGACCCGAAAGTGTCGTCGATTGGGTTGGATGGCCTCATGAGCACCGCACTTGCCGTTCATCCCGCCCTGTCCCACCCCGAGTTGCTGGCCGAACCGGTGGCCCGTGCCCTGGCCGGTTGGCCGGCCGGGGCCGCCGATCCGGTCGAGGTCGCCGCGATCGATCCCGAACTGGCCGACACCGCCGCGTTCTGCGCCCGCTACGACGTGGCCCCGGCCGACGGAGCGAACTGCGTGGTGATTGCCGCCAAGCGCGGCGGCACGGTCACCTACGCGGCGTGTCTGGTCACCGCCACCACCAGGGCGGACGTGAACGGCCTGGTCCGCCGGCACCTCGACGCCCGCAAGGCGTCGTTCGCGCCGGTGGACGTGGTGCTCGCGGCGACCGGGATGCAGTACGGCGGGATCACCCCGATCGGGCTGCCCGCGGACTGGCCGATCCTGATCGACGCCGCCGTCGCCGCGCACCCGCGCATCGTGGTCGGTTCCGGGATTCGCGGCTCCAAGCTGTGGGTACCCGGCCGCCTGCTGGCCGAACTCCCGGGCGCGCGGGTGCTGCCCGGTCTCGGCGTCCCCCTGGCCTGATTCCCGGTCCTCCCGCCCGTGCCGATCCGGCCGTGCCGACCGCCCGTGCCGATCCGGGCGGGAGGACCACGCCGTCAGCAGTGGTGCGTGAACAACTGCAATCCCACGCCCGAGGGCACCGGAACGGGCATCTCCTCGATCGGCGGGTGGATCGTGCGACCCGCCTTGATCGTCTCCTCGATGGTGATCCTCGCGATCGCCTCACCCGGTACGGTCACCGGATTCGCGCTCAGGATCACCAGGTCGGCCAGCTTGCCCACCTCGATGCTGCCCTTGTCGGCCTCCTCGCCGTACTGGTAGGCCGCGTTGATGGTGATCGACCGCACCGCGTCCGCCCCCGAAACGCACTGATGTTTGCCCAGGACCATGCCCTTGCGGGTCCTGCGGGTGACCTGGCCGGACAGGATCGCGATCGAACTCGGCCGGGCCACCGGCGCGTCGTGGTGCGACGTGTAGACCATGCCGCGGGCCAGGGCCCATTGCGCGGGCGAGATGTCGACGGCGCGCTCCTCCCCGAGCACCGTCTCGTAGTACCAGTCGCCCCAGTAGAACGTGTGCATCGAGAAGAACGACGGAATGATGCCCAGCCGGCGAAACTCCTCGATCTGGTCCTCGCCCGCCGTCTGACAGTGGATGCCGGTCGTGCGCCGATCGGCCGGCCGCGCCTCCCGGGTGGCGATCCGCACGCAGCGGATCAACTGGGCGATCGCCTCGTCGCCGTTGACGTGGGCGATCACCTGCCAGCCGTGCGCGAAGCCGGCCCGGACCTGGTCGAGGGCGACCTCCTCCTCCAGGGTCGGGTAGCCGCAGTAGTCGTCGTCCAGGCCCTCCGGCGGCGTCAGGTACGGCTCGCGCAGCCAGGCCGTCCGGCCCTGCGGAGAGCCGTCCAGGTTGAGTTTGATCCCGGCCGCCCGCAGACCGTTCAGGTAGTCCGGGCTCGCCTCGACCAGATGCGGCGCCTCGATCGCCTCGGCCGCCTTGACGTAGACCACGACGTCCAAGGGCAATGGCGCGACCGCGGCGAGGGCCCGCAGGTCGCCCAGCACCGCCAACTCCGCGGCGCCCTCCTGCACCGTGGTGAAGCCGTAACTCGCCGCCGCCTGCAGACCCTTGGCCAGGAACCGGGCCCGGTCCTGTTCGGCGATGCCGATGATCGCGTGACCGGAGGCGGGGAAGAACGCGGTCTCCTCCAGCACCCCGTTCGGTTCGCCGAACGGCAGTACCGACTCGTCGCCGCGCCGGATCACCCCGCCCTTGGGGTTCTTCGTCGCGGCGCTGTACTCCAGGAGTTCCAGCCCCTTGCTGTTCACCGCGCCCAGGTGGAACGACTGGTGGATGGCCAGCACCGGTCGCTCCGTGGAGACCCGGTCCAGGTCCTCCCGGGTCGGGTGTTGCCCGCCGGCCAGCCGCGCGTCGTCATAGCCGAAGCCGACGATCCACGCCGATCGCCGGCCGACCTCGCCGTCCGCGAACTCGCGCAACTTGCGCACGATCGCGTCGACGTCCCCGACGTCGCCGTCCGGATCGCCGAGCAGGTCGGCGATCGTCTCCTGGAGTCCGGTGCCGACCACGTGGCCGTGCGGATCGATGAAGCCCGGCAACAACGCCCGGCCGGCCAGGTCGTACAACCGGGTCTCGGGCCCGCGCCAGTGTTCCAGCGCCCGGTCCAGGTCGCCGACGAAGACGATCCGGCCGTCCTTGACGGCGACCGCCTCGGGCCGCGCACCCGGCTCCGCCCCGACCGCCTCGGGGCCGGGCCCACCCGCCACCGTCTCGATTTCGCCGCCGTGGAAAATCACGTCGGCCGCGCCGGGCTCGGCTCCCGGGCCCCCTTGTGCGCCCGTCTCCGGCGCGAATCCCTCCGACATCACCGCTCACCCCGTCCTTCGTTGTATCGACACCCGTGTCGCTATGCAGTCTGTCGGCGACGGACCGTTACATCGAAGGTGATATTCGGACATCCTGTGTCGGTCGGGCCGACCGGGGGACGAATCGGGCCCACGCGTCGGCGGGCCACTCGGCCGAGCTCAACCGGCATGGCCGGCCGACGGCTACCCGGCCGACGTATCCGAGACCATCAGGTCCAGCACGCCCGGCAGCCCCCCGGCCACGAATGCCGCCCGCTGCCGATCGGCCCCCGTCCCCTGCCGGATCAGCCGATCCACCAGGGCGAACACCCGCGTGGTGTCCCCGAAGCGATCCAACACGGGGGTGACGTGCGCGAGCATCTCGTGGACCAGGTCGCCCGCCTCGACCCGACGGGCCGTGCCCGCCGGCCCCACCGGCCCGAACAGATCCCCCTCCAGCCCGTCCCGGGCCGCCAACCAGCACGCCGCACGCAGCAGTTCCGGGTCGGGTGCGGCGTACGGCGCCTTCTCGCCGTGCTGTTGCAGCGCGGTGACCACCAGTGCCCGGATCAGCCCGGCCAGCATCACCGCGTCGTCCGCCCGCAACTGCACGTCCGGACAGCGGATCTCGATGGTGGGGAATCGTTCGGACAGTCGCACCTGCCAGTACACCTGACCTCGGTCGAGCATCACTCCCACCGCCAGCAGCGCGTCCACCCTGCGTTCGTACTCCTCCAAGTCGACGAACACCGGTGGTTGACCCTCGACCGGCCAGCGCGCGTAATGGATCGTGCGCCAACTCGCGAACCCGGTGTCCACCCCCTGCCAGAGCGGCGAGTTGGCGCCCATCGCGACCAACAGCGGCAACCACGGCCGGATCCGGTTGACGACCTGCACACCCGTCTCCCGATCCGGCACCGCCACGTGCACGTGCATCCCGTGGATGAGTTGCACGTCGGCCAATCGCCGGGCGTTCTCGGCGATCGCGAGGTAGCGCGGATGTTCGCTGATCTCCATCGGCTTCCCGTCGCCCGCGGGCGTGGTCCCGCAGGCGACCAGCCGGCAGCCGACCCGTTCGGCCGCCGCCGACAGTTCGCGTCGCATCCGGTACAGGTGCCGGCCTATCTCGTCGAGCGAGGAACACACCGGAGTGGCCACCTCCAACTGGGCCTTCAGCAGTTCGGGCTGCACGTCTCCGACGCCGTACCCGGGCCGTAAGCTCACCTCGGCCCGGACCCGCTCGGCCGCCGGCACCGGCAGTCCGCTGACCGGGTCCACGAGCAGGTACTCCTCCTCGACACCCAGGGTGGTCTTCACCGAACCGTCCTTTCGAGCGGGCGAACCCGCCGGGCAGGGCCTCCACTCGGACCCGACCCGTCCGCAGCCGGTATGCGCCACGACCGCGCCCGGTTGCTCATCGGCTCCGGGAACACCCCGGCACCCCACCGGGTTCGGCATCGCGACGCAGTACGTACTCGACCAAGATCCGGACAGGCCGTACTACTTGGGAGGACTCGCTCGGTTGTACCCGTATCCACCGCAGGTCGACACGTCGACCCGGGGTCGCGTCCGAGTCGGGCGAGTCCGCTTCGGGGTCGGCGTCCCCGATGTCCGGGCGTTGTGATGAGGTGGAACCCGCAAGTGGAACGGGCGAGTACGGGGGCACGTGATGTCACGGGTGCAGGTCGCGAACAAGGCTCTCCTGGTCGGGCTGCTGTTCGAGGGGGCCGCCGTCGGCGACCTGGGCCGAGTCCGCCGGCGGATCGGCGACGACGTGATCGCCGCCCTCCTGGGCGACCGGAAACTCTCGCCCGCCCTGCGGGCGTTGGCGGCACACGATCCCGACCCGTGGGTCCGCCGCCGGCTCGCGCACAACGGGACGGTGCTCACGCCGACCGACCTGGCCGCGCTGTTGGAGCAACCGGACCCGGTGGTCGACCGGATCGTGCACACGCATCCCGAGGCGACCACCTGGATGCGTCGGGTCGTGCTCGCCCCCGGGCGCCACACCGGGACGCCGCACCCGTTGAGCGCGCTGCACGAGGAGTTGCTCGCCCGGTCCGCCGAGGATCCGCCGGCCCTCGGACCGGCCGCCGCGGTGGTCGCCGAACGACCGGAGCTGGTCGCACACGCGCTGCGGGTGTGCGCCGGCACCCTGACCGCCGCCGAGGAACTGCGCGGCCTGCTGTCCCTGAGCCGACACGGCGGCACCGACCTGCTGCCCGAGGCGCTGCGCCACGTGCGCCCCGAGGTGGCCGCGCTGCTCGACCGCCCGGGCGAGCCGGCCGGGGCACACCGGGCCGCGGCCGACGCGCTCGCCGTCGCGGTGGCCGAGGCCGAGGGCCCCGCCGGACTGATCGCCGAACTGCGCGCCGGATTCCATCCCTCGACCTGGCGCCGGGAGATCGACTGGGCCGCGCTGCGGGTCGAGCAGGGGCGCGAGCCGCTGCCGGAGGCCGCCGCCGCGCTGCTGGCCGCCGACCCGGACTGCCCCGAGGACCTGCTGGTCGCGCTCTACACCGCGCATCCGACGACGGTGGGCCCCGTGGCCCGGCCGACGCTCGCGGTGTTGCGGGCGGCGATCGGCACGCCCAAGCACCCCGCACTGGCCCGGATCGCCGCGCTCGCCCGCGAGTTGGCCGAACCCGCCGACCCGGCCCGGGTGTTGACCGAGGTGACCCCCGCCCGGACCGCGGTCGCCACGTTGGTCGAACTGCCGGAGTGCCCCGAACTGCGCGCGTTGCTGCACCGACACCTGGGCCGCCACGCCGACCGCTGGAACACCCTGCGGGCCGTGCTGCCCCGGCACCGCGACGCGCTGCCGACCCTGCTGGCGGGCATCGAGGCGGGCACCGTGACCGCGCCGCCGGAGCAGGCCGGCGGTCCCCCGCCGACCCTGACCAAGCCGTTCCGCCACCTGCTCGTCTGCGCCGACCCCGACGACCTGCGCGAGTTGTTGCCCGAGTTGCCCGACACCCTGGTTCGCGACCTGCTCTCCAGCGGCTCGCTTCCCCCGCACGTGCACGAGGCGGCGATCACCTCGACCGACCCGCGTGCGTGGCAGGCGCTGGCCGGCAATGTCGGTCTGGACATCCGCGAACTCGCCCGCCTGGTCGCCAAGCAGGTCCCGGCGGTGGACGCCGCCGCCTATCTCGGCATGCGCGCGACCCCGTCGCTGCGCCGCGTCATCGCCCGACGCGCACCGCTGGACCCGGGCCTGCGCAGCGAGTTGCTCGCGCACGGCGACCGGCGCACGCTGCTGCCGCTGGTGGCCGGCGGCGAACCGGAACTGGCCGCGCGGGCGCTGGCGTTCGGTTGCCGCAAGATCGCCCAGCAGTACGCCTACATCAAGGTGTGGGAGCGGCACGGCCCGGACGGCGTGCGCACCCTCCTGGACCGGAGCGGGGCCGACACCGCGGCGCAGATCCGCAAGCGGGTGGAGGCCGCCCTCAAGGCCGAGGACGGCCTGGCCGACCTGCGTGCGAGCGGCGAGCCCTACGACGACCCGGCCACCTTGCCGCACCGCCTGCAGACCCGGACCAGTCGCACCACCGTGCGCGACCTGGTGCACGAGCCGTACGCCCACGACTTCCCGCTGCTGATGGCGGCCAACCGGGCGGAACCGTTCGCCTTCGAGGCGATCGACGACCTGATCCGGCACGAGGACGCCACCGACGAGGATCGGGCCCGGTTGTGCCTGATGCTGGTCAACGCCCAGCGCACCTACGCACGCCGGACGATCGACACCCCGCCGCCGGAGTGGCTGCGCGCCGAGCCGTTCGGCCGGGACGAAGCCTGGGTGAACGCGGCGGTGGAGAACGACCTGCTCGATCCGGTGCAACTGATCGACGTGGCCCATCCGGCTCAGGCCGTGGTCCAGTCCGCGCATTCGATGAACCCGGAGACCGTGCTGGCCCCGATGCGGGCCCGGCTGGCCGAGCTGACCCGGGAGCATCTCGCGGGCCACACCGAGGCGTTGGCCGTCGCGGTCGGTCTGGTCGACGGCTTCACCGGGTCGCTCGCCGAGTTGGTGGTGCTGGCCGGCCAGGTGGCGGGTCCGCGTCCCGACGCCGATGAGCTGGCCCGCGCGGACGCCGCAACGCTGGAGGCCGCCCGGCGCGAGGCGGCGGAGAGCGCGAGCAGCGAACCGGCGGCCGAGCCGACGATCCGGCGCGCCCGGGTCGGCCGCGCCGCCGAGCCCGATCGTTCGTCCCGGCTGGTGGCGGTGCAGGTACTGCGCACCCTGGCCTCGGGGCCCGATCCGCAGGGCGTTCCGGTGCCGGACGATCCGGACGTGCTCGCGGCGCTGGCGTCGGTGCGGATCGCCGACACGCCGGGCTACGAGTTCCCCGGTTGGCTCTACCAGGCGTGTTTCGACAGTGCTTCGGTGCGGCCGCGTGCGGCGTTGGGGCGCCGGGTGTTCGACGAGTCGGTGGCCAACGACCTGATCGACCTCGGCGAGCCCGAGGTGTTGGCGGCGATGGCCGAGAACAAGGACCTGGAGGAGCCGACCCGGGATCGGCTCGCCTCGATCCTGGCCGGCACGCCCGCAGAACGCCCGGAGCAGTACCCGACGTCGGACACCTGGCCGGGCCCGGCCCGGCCGGATTCGTACCTGCGCTGGATCCGCGAGTACTACGACGAGCAGCGTGGCGGTGGCGATTTCCTGGCCGAGAGCGCCTATCGGCACGGCTTCGTCGGGCCGCTCGACCTGCTCGGCGTGCTGCCCGCACGGGCGTTGACCCCGCTGCCCAGGAAGTGGCGCTCGCGGATCGTGGCGGATCCGCTGCACCGGGCGATCGAGGTGTCGGTGGCCGAGCGGCTGGGCGTGGACCCGGCCCGGTGGTCGGCCGCGCTGCTCGCCATGGGTACGGCCGGCGACCGCGCGTTGCCGGAACTCCTGGACGCGGCGGTGGAGTCGGCGGCGGTCGGCGGCGTGGGCGATTGGCGGCGGCTCCGGTCGCCGATCGTCGTCGAGTTCGAGGCGGCGTACGCGAACACTTGGCGGATTCGGCGCGGTTGGCGGTGGCCGGCCGGCGATCTGCTGCTGCGCGCGTCGCCCGAGGCGCTCGCGGTGCTGCTGCCGCTCCTGGGCACGCACGCCTACCCCACCCTGTGGGCGTATGCGCGCCACGTCGAGTACGCGTCGAGCGCGTTGGACGAATACGCGTTCCTGACCGGCGATCGGGACGCGTTGCGGATCCTGGCGGCCCGGCGTCGCGACGCCGAGGTCCGGGCCCGGCTGTTGCGGCTGGACGATCCGGAGTTGAACGCGGATCTGTACGGGACGCCGTCGGCGCGCGAGCACGTCGCGGTGCGCCGCGCGGTGTTGTCCCGGGTGCCGCAGGGTCGGCCCGCCGCCGGACCGGCGGATCTGCTCGCGCTGGACCCGGTGTTGCGCGAGCGGTTGTCGGCCGACCGTCGGGCCACCGCTTCGGTGCTGCCGGCGCTGCGGATCAAGGTCGAGGCGGCCGATCCGGAGCTGATCGAGCACGCACTGCGCCAGTTGGGCAAGAAGGCGTCGCTGCTGGACCGACTGCTCGGCCTGCGCGGCCTGTTGCGCCACGGCGGCGCGGATCGGATCGGCGACCTGGTCGAGCAGGGCGTGTTGGGCGCGACCGCCGGTCGGGTGGTGGTCAAGGCACTCGCGACGGCCGATCCGGACGCGGCGCTCACCGAGCGGATCGACCGTGAGCGGTCCGGCGAGAAGCTGGTGACCAAGCTGCGCAGGTGCTTCGATGGCACCGATGCCGGCGAAGTGCTCGACCTGCCGTATCTGCGCGACTGGGCCCTGATCGTGGCCGAGCACGAGCGGGAGCCGTTCCCGGCCGAGGTGGTGAACCGTCTCGTCCTCCAGCCGGATTCGCCCGCACGGCTGCTCGAACTGGGGCCGGTGTACTACCGGGTGGCCCGCACGGCGGCGACCCTGGACGCGGCGCACGCGCGCGCCTCGGTGGCCTTCGGGAACAGTGTCCTGGGCGACGCCGCGTGGTACACCCACCTGGACCACCTGGTCTCGGCCGGCCTGTTGACCGGCCACGACCTGGTACACCTCGCCCGCGGCGCCGGCTCGCTGCTGCGCTGGATCGCCGAGGCCACCCGGCGCATCGGGGTCGACCCCGCCATCCACGCCGCCGCCACCGAGGCGCACACGGAGATCGCCGCCCTGCTCAAGACCCACCTGGACCCCGACCCGACCCGGTGGCACCGAGTCTTCGCCGCCCTCGCCGGCTGCGACCCCACCTGGCTCCCGGAGTCCCCCGGCTCCACCATCGAGGCCCTGCTGACCCGCTGACCCCACCCGACCGAGCGGCCCCGATCGGCACACCGCGTTCGCGGGGTTTGCCCCGGGGTGAATCGCGGCAGAACCGGCGCTCCCCCGGGCGCCTCCGTGCTCAATGCCGCTCCCCCCGCACGACCGGGCGACCCTCGTCGACCGGTTCGTTCCGACAACACGCGGGCACCGAACGTAGCGGATCGGGCGACCGTCCACCACCGAGGTCGGCGCGCCGACGGCTTCGGTGGTGGGCGGACCGGGCGGCGTTGGGCCGTTCGGGGGGTCGGGTGTGTAGCGGTGGGGTGGTGCGACCACGTTCCTCCCATGGTCGATCTGCCGGTGTATCCGCCCATGCTCGCCACCTCGGGGGTATTGCCGCCGGTCGCCGAGGACGACGCCTGGGCGTACGAGACGAAGTTGGACGGGCAGCGGTGTGTCGGCTACCTGCCGGGGGACGGCACGGTGGTGTTGCGGGCGCGGTCGGGGGCGGACATCACCGCGGCCTATCCGGAGTTGCGCGGGTTGCGGACCGCGTTGGGTACCCGGTCGGCGGTGCTGGACGGGGAGGTGGTCGCGCCGGACGAGCATGGGCACAGCGACTTCGAACGGCTCCAGTCCCGGATGGGGTTGGCCGGTCGGCCGGCCGAGGCGGCCCGAATGCGCGAGCGGGTGCCGGTGCGGCTGTTGTTGTTCGACGTGTTGTTCCTGGGCGGTGAGCCGCTGCTCCGCCGCTCGTACGCGGACCGGCGCCGGGTGCTCGAAGGGCTCGATCTGCGCGGCCCGCACTGGTCGACCCCGGCCGCGCTGGTCGGTCACGGCGAGGCCGCCCTCGCGGCGACCCGGGCGGAGGGTCTGGAGGGGCTGGTCTGCAAGCGGCTGGACTCGCTCTATACGCCCGGCGAGCGCTCGCCGAACTGGGTGAAGATCCGGCACGTGCACACCGTGGACGTGATCGTGGGTGGATGGGTGCCCGGTCGCGGCCGGCTCACCGGGCTGCCCGGCGCGTTGCTGGTGGGGGTGCGCGAGGGTGGGCTGTTGCGCTACGTCGGCGCGGTGGGCACCGGCTTCGGCATCCGGGATCGGGTCGTGCTGGGCGAGTTGCTCGAGGTGTCCTCGATCGACGCGTGCCCGTTCACGCCGCAACCCGTGGTGGCCGACGCGCGCTGGGTGTTGCCGCGGCTGGTCGGCGAGGTGCGGTACTCGATGCGTACCCGGGCCGGCCTGCTGCGCCATCCGTCCTGGCACCGGCTGCGGCCGGACCTGGCCGAGGACTGACCGGGTCGAGGTCCGACCGGACCGACAGCCGAGGACCGACCGACTCGGAAGCCCTTACGGCAGCCTGCCCGTCGTCTCGGCGGCGAGCAGCGGCGCGAACCCGTCGCCGTCGCGGGCCACCCGTTCCAGCACCTGCGCCGGGGTGAAGACCAGCTCCGCGCGCGATTCGATCTCGGCCCAGGACACCGGTGTGGACACGGTCGGTTCGGGCTGCGCACGCAGGGTGTAGGGCGCGGCGGTGGTCTTCGCGCTCGCGTTCTGGCTCCAGTCCACGAACACGTGGTCGGTGCGCAGCTTCTTGGCCATCCGGTGCACGACCAGGTCCGGGTGCTCCCGCTCCAGGTGCATCGCGAGTGCCTTGGCGTAGGCGCCGACCGCCGCCTCCGGTGTCGGTTCCAGGGCCGCGTACAGGTGCAGCCCCTTGCTGCCCGAGGTCTTGACCACGCAGGTCAGCCCGTCGGCGGCGAGCAGGTCGCGGGCCAGCAGCGCGACCCGGCGACACTCGGGCAGGCCCGCGCCGGGTCCGGGGTCCAGGTCGAGCACGAGCCGGTCGTGGGCGTCCGGGTCGGTGCCCCACTGCGGCACGTGGATCTCGATCGCGGCCAGGTTGGCCGCCCACATCAGGGTGGCCAACGAGTCGACGTCGACGTGTCGCCGGTTCTCCTCCCGGCCGACCACCTCGATCGTGCGCACCCAGTCGGGCGCGCCGGCCGGGACGTTCTTGTTGTAGAAGCGGCTGCCGCCGTCCACGCCGTGCGGAAAGCGGATGAACGTGGCCGGGCGTCCGGTGATGTGCGGGAGCAGGACCGGGGCGATCCGGGCGTAGTAGTCCAGGGCTTGGCCCTTGGTGTATCCGGTCTGGGGCCACCACACCTTGTCCAGGTGGGTGAGCGTCAGCGAACGTCCGTCGACTGTCGTGGCGATGCGGTCCGGCATGGGAGGAAAGTCCCCCGCTGCCGCGTTTCGATGCGCGGGGCCGAGCAATCGCCCGGCAGCCTCGCGGATTCCGGTCGGCGGCCCGGTGGACCCCGGTCGCCGGCCAGGCGGATTTTCGGTCGGTCGCCCGGCGGTGTTCAGTCGGTGGGGAATGCCGCCACGCGCTCGTCCAGCGGCACCGGCTCCTCGGCGATCCCGTCCGCCGAACCGCTGGCGAAGCGGGCGCACACTCCTCGGCAGGCGAAGGTCTGCCGCTCCTCCACGTGTCCGACCGGCACCGCGTCGTGCGCGGGTCGGTCCGCTGCGGCCCGCAGGTCGCGGCCGCACATCGTGCAGGCCAGGCCGTAGGTCATCTCGACCGTGGTCTCCGGTCGAGCGCTTCGGCGGTGTCCCGCGATCGAGTGCTGTGAGTACATGGGTTCGAATCCTCTGGTCGGTCTGGTGCGCGAATGTCCGGATCGCCGCAGACGACGCCGCCGTGGATGACGGCATACGAGGTGCCCTCGGTGTGCCCAAAGTACTCCTACCGTCACGCCGTCCGGACCCCCGCGCAAAATCGTTTCGACATCGCGGCGCGGCCGAATCGGCGCGTGCCGCGCCGACCGACCCCGGGCGCGGCGACGGGGCCCGTCACCCGGACGGGCCCCGTCTGCGCCGGTTCGGCTACGCGTGACTCACCAGCGATACCAACGCCCGCGCCGACCGCCCGCGCCGGCGCTGCGGAAGACGAACCCCAGGGCCCAGAGCACCAATACGATGACGGCGATCCACCAGAGAGCCTTGAGGGCGAATCCCGCACCGAACAGGATCAAAGCGAGCAAAAGCACGACAAGCAGCGGAATCATCTTGAACCACCTCCGGCCGACGTCTGCCCCGGAAGTCTCGGTTCACGCGGTGCGTCGCAAATTCATTCGAGGGCGTCTGTGTCGGCGCCAGCCGGTGTGCCCACACCCAGGTCCGCGGCCACCCGGGCACCGATCTCCCGGACCACCTGCGCGAACAGTTCGACGTCCGCCGCCGTGGTCCGCCAGTTCACGATCGCCGGACGCAGCGCGACCCGGCCCGCGTACACGGTGGTACCGGCGTACACCCGGCCGTCCTCGTTCAGTTCGGCGCCCAGCCGGCGATTCAGCTCGTCGAGTCCGGCCTCGCCGAGCGCGGCTTCGGGGCGGTAGCGCAGGCACACCACGCACAGCCGGACCGGGGCCAGCAGTTCCAGTTCGGGGGCCTGCTCGACCAGCGCGGCGAGATGGTTCGCCAAGTCGTGGTGCCGCTCGATCATCGACCGGTAGCCGGACCGGCCGTAGGCGCGCAGCGTGGCCCAGATCGGCAGGGCCCGGGCCCGACGCGAGGATTCCGGCCCGAGCGAGGCGTAGTTGAGGTGCGTGTCGCCGACACCGGGCAGGTAGGGGGCATTCCACGCGCCGAACGCCCTGCCCATCAGCTCGGCGTCGCGCACGAAGGCGAAGCCGCTCTCGTAGGGCACGTTGAGCCACTTGTGTCCGTCGGCGGCCACCGAGTGCGCCCGCTCGACCCCCCGGACCAGGTGGCGAAGCCGCGGCGAGACCCCGGCGAACAGGCCGAACGCACCGTCCACGTGCAGCCACGCGCCATACCGCCGGGCCAGGTCGGCGAGCGCCTCGATCGGGTCGAAGTCGCCGGTGTCGACCTCACCCGCCGCGGCGATCAGCACCGCGGGTCCGTCGATCTCGATCAGCGCGCGCTCCATCGCGTCGATGTCCACCCGGCCCACGTCGTCGCGCGCGCACACCCGCAGCGTGTCCCGCCCGCAGCCCAGGATCTGCAACGCCTTGCGGTTGCTGGGATGGACGTATCCGCTCGCCAGTACCGGCATGGTCGGCAGTCCGGCGAGACCGTCGGCGCTCACGTCGACGCCGTGCTGCGCGGCCCACCAGTGGCGCGCGCAGGTGAGCGCGGTGAGATTGGCGAAGGTGGCGCTCGGGGTGAGTACACCGCCGTACGCGTCGGGCAGCCCGAACAGGTCCTTGAGCCAGCCGAGCACCACCGTCTCGGCCTCGGTCGCCAGCGGCGATGCGGCCCACAGACCGCCCGCCTGGTCCAGCAGCGCGGTGATCCAGTCGCCGGCCTGGGCGGCGGGCGTGGCGCCGCCGACGATGAAGTGGAAGAACCGGGGCCCCGAGGACTGCATCGCGGCGCGGGTGCCGACGTCGAGCAGTTCCTCGACACTGGCGAGTGTGCCGTCGCCACGCTCGGGCAGCGGCCCGCCCAACCGGTCGAAGAGCGCGTCGGCGGCCGGATTGCGGACCGGCAGTTCGGGCAGCGCCTCCAGGTAGGGCCCGGCGGCCTTGGCCACCAGGTCGAGGGCGGGCCGGACGAGGTCGCGTTCGTGGAGGGGGTCAGCCATACCGGCAGGGGAACACGCGGGCCCGGTCCGCGTCGAGTATTTCCTTGCTGTGCAAGGTCGTTGACGGTTCATCAGGACGGCGGTGCGTGGGGGACGCGCGGCGCGGGGAAGATCCGCCCGGGGGGCCGATCACCTCTGTCTGGAGGACGCGTGGCAACCGACATCGAGCGGACCCATCACCGAGGCGGCGACCTCGACGAGATCCGGCAGGTGCTGCTCGACATCTACGCCGAGGTGTACGCGGCGGATCTGGACCGCCCCTTCCAGTCGGTGCACAACTTCGCGCGGCGGCTGGCCGGTTACGCCGCCGCGCCGGGC
This sequence comes from Embleya sp. NPDC059213, assembly GCF_042754445.1. Classification (NCBI taxonomy): domain Bacteria; kingdom Bacillati; phylum Actinomycetota; class Actinomycetes; order Kitasatosporales; family Streptomycetaceae; genus Embleya; species Embleya sp. NPDC059213. Next base: position 135,948 of record NZ_JBHZAV010000004.1, on the reverse strand, counting down.
TTCGAGTGCGTCGTGGGCTGGAGCCGGGACATCCCGGTCGGCTACGCGTTCGGCTACCCGCTCCGGGCCGGTGCGCGCTGGTGGGTCGGGTTGACCGAGCCGGTGCCCGCGGTGGACATCGAGGAGGACGGCCGGCGCACGTTCGCGCTCAACGAGCTGATGGTTCGCGAACCGTGGCGCGGTTCGGGTGCGGCCCGCGCCATTCACGACACGCTGCTGGCGGCCCGTACCGAACAGCGGGTGACCCTGCTGGTGGATCCGACCCACCCGAGGGTGCTCGCGCTCTACGAGCGGTGGGGCTATCGGGTGCTCGGCGATCTGCGTCCGGCCTGGCCGGACGCGCCGCTGCTCACGGTAATGCTGCTCGATCGGCGCTGACCCGGTGCCGCACACACCGGCACGGGCGTCGGAGGATCCTCCCGATCCGAGCACACATGCCGGCAGCGCCGTGGGGTGATCACACCGATTCGTACCCGGTGCGCACCGCCCCGGCCTGTGCGCGTGCGGTCACTTCCGGGATTCGCGGACCATCCGCCGTTCGCCCCGGGCGGCCGGCCGGCAACGTCGCGCGCCGAGGCCGCCCTTCGCGCGGGCAGCCGAGGCGATGGCGGCGTTCCGGACCCGGGTCACGGCCACCGACGTCGCGGCCTGGGAAGCCGACACCGCCCGCCCGAATGAGCCACAACTCCTGGCGTTGGCGCAGGTGTTGTGGTGTTCGCCGGCCGAACTGATGGGCCGGCCTGGCACCTTGCGCGAGCCGCGGTTGTTCGCTTCGGAGTTGGCCCGGCGGCTCGGTCTGCCCGAGCCGTTCCATCCGGGGGCCCAGGCGGACAACCGCCGGCGCGGTGACGAGCGGGCCGGCGCGGCGCCGGCGCGCGAACTCGCGCTGGACCTGCGCGGCCCGGCCGAGGTGGCCGGTGCTGCGACGGGGCACGGCGGTGGATCCGGAGGAGGTGGTCGACCGGTTCCGGGCGCCGCTCGGGATCCCGCCGGCCGACCCGACGGCGGCCGGGGTGTGGCGTACCCGAGCTCGGGCGCGTCGTGGCACGGCGCGGCGCGGCGGCACGGAGAAGCTTGCCTCTGTTTAGTTTCGGCGTGCGTGCGTAGGGTGCGCGCCATGAGTGACGCGACCGCGAACAAGCGGCTGATCGAGCAGTTCTGGCAGGACCTGTACGCCCGCGACTTCGCCAAGGTCGCGGCCTGTTTCGCCGACGACGGCCACTACACGGACGTCGCCGCGCCCGGTCCCGGCGCGACCGGGCCGGCCGCGATCGAGGCTCGGTTGCGGTTGGGCCTGGAGATGCTCACCGGCTACATCCATCACCACCGCAGCACCGTCGCGGAAGGCGACCTGGTGGTCACCGAGCACGCCGAGGAGTGGCACTGGGAGAGCGGCGAGCAGGTGATCCTGCCGTTCGTGTCGATCCACGAGTTCCGGGACGGGAAGATCGTGCGCTGGCACGACTACTGGGACTTCGGCACGCTGATGAACGCCGCGCCGCAGTGGTGGCTGGAACACGTCGCCAAGGGCTACGCGCAGGGCGCCTGACGGCTTCGCCCGCGCCCGCCGGCGGGCGCGGGTCACGGGCGGGCCTCCAGGTGCTCGACCACGGTGTCGGCGATCTGTTCCAGCAGCGCGATCTGGTCCGGGGTGAGCAGGTCGATCAGGTTCCGCCGGACCGAGGCGACGTGCCGGGGTGCGGCCTCCTCGATCACCCGCAACCCCTCGGCGGTCAACACGATCTCGGCACCGCGCCCGTCCCGCGCGCACTCCTCTCGGCGGACCAGGCCGCGCTGCTGCATGCGCTTGACGTGATGCGACATCCGGCTCTGCGACCACAACATGCGCTCGGCCAACTCGCCCAGCCTGCGCCGGTGCCCGCTCGCCTCGGAGAGTTCGGACAACACGTCGTAGTCGGGATCCGACAGGCCCGAGTCGACGGCCAGGTCTCGGGCCACCCGGGTGTCCACGAGCAGCCGCAGGCGGCGGTATCCCCGCCACGCGCGCTGCTGCCCCGGGTCCAGCCAGGGCGTCTCCTCGATACCGGCCATGGCCGCCAATCTAGCAGCTACTTGACATGTCATATACCTGCCCGCGACGATTTACATGACACATCAACCACTCCGTTCGGCCCGACGTCCACGCCGACGGTGCGGCCGGGAAGGCCGGTACCTCGTGAGCGTGCCCGATCGCCTGCCGAATCGGTTGATCCGGCTGTTCCTGGGCTTGGCCCTGTTCGGCGTCGGCATCGCGCTGATGGTGCGGGCGAAGCTGGGGCTGGACGCCTGGAACGTGCTGCACGAGGGCGTCGCGGAGCGCAGCGGGCTGCCGTTCGGACGAATCGTGATCGGCACCGCCGTCCTGGTGTTGCTGCTCTGGATCCCGCTGCGGCAGCGACCGGGGATCGGCACGATCGCCAACGTCGTGCTGGTCGGCCTGGTGGTGGACGCGTTGTTGTGGCTGCTGCCGACGCCGACGGGCCTGCCGCTGCGGACCGGGCTGTTGCTCGCGGGCGTCGTGGTGACCGCGATCGCCACCGGCCTGTACATCGGCGCGGGTCTGGGCCCGGGGCCGCGCGACGGGCTGATGACCGGATGGGCCGCCCGGGGCCACTCGATCCGGGTGGGCCGCACGGTGATCGAGGCGAGCGTGCTGGTGGCGGGGGTGCTGCTGGGCGGGACGGTCGGCGTCGGCACGGTCGTGTTCACCCTCACCATCGGCCCGCTGGCCCACTGGTTCCTGCCCCGCCTGACCCTGCCCCCCAAACCGGAAGCGAGCCACCCGACATGGACACGGAACTCCTCGGCACCGATCGACGCGGCGTCCTCACCACCCTCAAGCGGGACGGCCGCCCCCAGCTCTCCCCGGTCTCCTACCTCTGGGAGCCGGACCTGCGGCTGATTCGCATCTCGGCCACCGCCGACCGCGCCAAGACCCGCAACCTCGCCCGCGACCCGCGCGCGAGCTTCCTGGTCACCGCGCCCGACTACGCCGGCTACCTGGTCGCCGAGGGCCGCGCCGAGATCGGCGCGCCCTGCCGGGCCCCCGACGACGCCGCGGCCGACGAACTGGTCGAGGTCTACCGCCGGATCGTCGGCGAACACCCGGACTGGACCGAATACCGCGCCGTGATGGCCGCCGAACACCGGGTCGTCATCCGGATCACCGTCGAGCGCACCTACGGCTGGTCCCGCACCTGAGCGAGGGCGCCGGTCCGGCGGGCCGCCGCGAACCCCTCGCACCGATGCCGTGGCGGTGCGTGACGGGCGGCGGCCGGGTCCGGGAGCACCCGGGCGGGCCGGTGCGGGAATTGGTCCAGGTCCCCGCACGACGTAGAGTTTCGCCGGGGTTTCGTGGTGGCGGCGAATACAGGAAACGGCAACGACGATGACAGCGAGTAGCGACATTCAGGCGGACACGAGCGTGCGGGCAGGCATCGACCCCGTGCGTATGGAGCTGTGTCTGAGCGTGCTCGCCGAGGTCGAGGACCTGGACGTCGAGCACCCGGACGCGGTGCGGATCCGCCGGGCCACGGCCGCCATCTACAAGAGCGTCAAGGAACGCCGCCGCAAGGAGCGCCGGGACCGGGTGATCGCCAACGACGAGGCGGTCACCGCCGCCACCGCGACCGGCGCCCCCGGGCGGATCGACGACGAGACGCTCGGCATCGCGTTGACCACGGTCACCACGACCGAGATCGCCGGCGTGCTCGAACGCGCCCGGGCCTGCTACATCTGCAAGAAGCGCTACCGCGAGGTGGACGCGTTCTACCACCAGCTGTGTCCCGAGTGCGCCGCCGAGAACCGGGCCCGCCGCGACCAGCGCACCGACCTGACCGGGCGCCGCGCCCTGCTCACCGGCGGTCGGGCCAAGATCGGCATGTACATCGCGTTGCGCCTGCTCCGCGACGGCGCGCACACCACGATCACCACCCGCTTCCCCAACGACGCGATCCGCCGGTTCGCCGCGATGCCGGACAGCGCGGACTGGCTGCACCGCCTCAAGATCGCCGGGATAGACCTGCGCGACCCGGCCCAGGTGGTCGCGCTGGCCGACTCGGTGGCCGAGGCCGGGCCGTTGGACATCCTGATCAACAACGCCGCGCAGACGGTGCGTCGGACCCCGCAGGCGTACGCGGCACTGGCCGCCGCCGAGGCCGCCCCGCTCCCGGCCGGCGAGTTGCCGGAGATGGTCTCGTTCGGCCACATCGGCGGCAGCGGTCACGTGTTGTTGCCCGGCCAGTCCCGCGCGGAGGAACAGGCACTGACCCCACAGGCGCTCACCGCGCTCGCGCTCACCAGCGGATCGGCCTCGCCGGCCCGGATCGAGACCGGCACCGCGATCGACGCGGGCGGCCTGGTACCCGACCTGGACCCGGTGAACAGTTGGACGCAGCGGGTGCACGAGGTGGATCCGGTCGAACTGCTCGAAGTGCAACTGTGCAACGTGACCGCGCCGTTCGTCCTGGTCAGCCGGCTGCGTCCGGCGATGGCCGCGGCCTCGGCACGGCGCAAGTACGTGGTCAACGTGTCCGCGATGGAAGGCCAGTTCAGCCGCGGCTACAAGGGCCCCGGCCACCCGCACACCAACATGGCCAAGGCCGCGCTGAACATGCTGACCCGCACCAGCGCCGAGGAGATGCTCTCCGACGGCATCCTGATGACGGCCGTGGACACCGGCTGGATCACCGACGAGCGCCCGCACCCGCAGAAGATGCGGCTCGCCGACGAGGGCTTCCACGCGCCGCTCGACCTGGTCGACGGCGCGGCCCGGGTATACGACCCGATCGTGCGCGGCGAGGCCGGCGAGGACCTGTACGGCTGCTTCCTCAAGGACTACGCACCGGCCGCCTGGTAGGCCGCCCACCTGCGCGTTCCGGCCCCGGCGAAGCTTCGCGCCGGGGCCGGTTCGGGTTCCGGCCGGGTTCGCGGAAAAAAACTTCGGACCGTGTTGAACCCTCCGCGACCCCTCCCCCGTACTGCTGGATGTCGACGCGCAACGACCGGCACGCGAACCGGTCGACTCGGGAACGGGGACCCAAAGTCCTCCTCCCGTACCGCCGTTCGACCAAACCATCGATCATCTTGCGGGGGTTCACCATGTCCGTTTTCAGCACCCACAGCACCCACAGCCGCCGCGGCACCCGCGGCATCGCCGCCGTCGCCATCGCCGGCGCGCTCGGGCTGGGGCTGTCCGCCTGTGGCAGCGACTCGAAGGACGACGGCAAGGCCGCCGGCAACACCACCCCGCCCGCCACGCAGCCGTCCCAGCCCGCGCCGAGCGCGCCCGGCCAGACCCCGAACGGCACGGCGGGCAAGGCCGTACTGAAGGCGGGCACCGACGCCAAGCTCGGTGCGATCGTCACCGACGGCAGCGGCTTCACCCTGTACCGCTTCGACAAGGACACCGCCAAGCCGGCCAAGTCAAACTGCGACGGCGACTGCGCCGTGAAGTGGCCCGCCGTGACCGACACCGGCGGCGTCACCTTGAACGGTATCGACCAGTCCGCCGTCGGCAGTGTCACCCGCACCGACGGCAGCACCCAGGTCACCATCGGCGGCTGGCCGGTGTACCGCTTCGCGGCCGACGCCAAGCCCGGCGACACCAAGGGCCAGGGCGTCAACGGCACTTGGTTCGCGGTGACCCCCGACGGCAGCAAGGCCGGTGCGGCCACGAGCACGGCGCCGCAGACCGACAAGCCCTCGACCGGCGGCGGATACTGACCGACCCGAGCGGTGCCGGTCGGTCCGCCCCGGCACCGCTCGCCAAGGACCACTGATCCGGCAACTCCGGGGCATCATCGATGAGTTGCCACCGGCAGTACCGGCCCCGCGCCCCCGCGCCGACGACGCGGACGAGGCCCGGCCGATCCCACCCACGCGTACTTCACCGAACCATGACCTCGGGGAGATTCGTCATGCCCGCACGCAAGTACACGCTGCCCACCTTCGCCCTCGCCACCGCCCTCGCCTTCGCCGTCTCCGGCTGCGCGTCCTCGGACACCAAGTCCGGTGCCGGGAAGGCCGATTCGGCCACCGTGGCCAAGGGCGCCAACGACCCGGCCGACAACCCCGGCACCGCGCACGGGGCCGAACACGGCGGCACCGTCCCGGCCGCCGACCACACCACCACCGGCGCGGCCGAACCGGCGTCCGGTGCGGAGACCTTCTTCGCCGCGGGCCTGTCCGGCGCGAACGAGGTGCCCGGCGGCAACGCCGCGGTGGGCGACCGGGACGGCAAGGGCACCGCGCTGGTCCGGATCAAGGGCGACCAGGTGAGCTTCGGGATCCGCTGGGAGGGCATCGGCGCGCCCACCGCGGCCCACCTGCACCTGGGCGGCAAGGGCCGCAACGGCGAGGTCGCGGTGCCGTTCTTCGCCTCGACCCTGCCCGGCACCGCGAACGCGGTCACCGGCAGCGTCCGGGTCGTCGACGCCGCGCTGCGGGCGAAGATCACGAGCGACCCGGCGAGCGTGTACTTCAACGTGCACACCGGCGAGTTTCCCGGCGGGGCGATCCGCGGCCAACTGGTCGAGCTCACCCGCCCCGTCGAGGTGAACAGCGTGCTCAAGAACGGCACGCTGCCCGCCGAGGCGACGGGCAAGCAGGAGGTGGCCGACCCGGCGGGCGGGAAGACCGGCGACCCGGACGGCCGCGCGGACACCTCGATCCGGCCGTGGGGCAACTGCATCGACTGGTCGTTCGCTTGGACCGGCGTCGCGCCACCCACCCTGGGCCACCTGCACCGGGGGGCGGCGGGCGCCAACGGTGACGTGGTCGCACCGCTGTTCGAGGCGAAGGCCGGCCTGCCGCAGTCGGTGACCGGCCTGGCCGGCACCGTGGAGGGGATCGACCCGGCCGTGGTCGAGCGGATCGACGCGACGCCGGCGAACTACTACACCAACCTGCACACGGGCGAGTTCCCGGGCGGCGCGGTGCGCGGGCAACCGGACCGGAAGGTGACCCCGAAGCCGCCGGCGGCGAACCTGTCGGTGGTCGCGGGCAAGCAGATCTACCAGTGCACCACCAAGGACGGCGGCACCGCGTTCACCCAACTCGACGTGGCGGCCAAGCTCCAGGGCGGTCTCAAGCACACCTTCGTGACCCCGACCGCCGGCCCGCCGCAGTGGATCGCTCCGGACGGCAGCGCGGTGACCGGCGCGGTGGCGAGCAAGCTGCCCAACGGTGACGGCAACATCCCCGAGCTGGTGCTGAACGCGACCCGGACCGGCAAGCCGGAGGGGCTGCTCTCCGCGACCACCCAGGTGTTGCGGCTGAACACCCGGGGCGGCGTGGCGCCGGCCGGCGCGTGCGACCCGGCGAGCCGGCCCACCGCCGAGGTGCCCTACCAGGCCGACTACCTGTTCATCGGCTGACCGCAGGCGCACCGCTCAAGACCCGCACGACCCGCCCGACCCGAAGGACCCGAAGGACCGCGCGACCGACCCCACGCGCGGTCCCTCGGCATGTCCGGCGGCGGCACCGTGCCGCGGCGGTGTCACTCCGGCAGGGCGACGACCATCTTCCCGGTGTTCTCCCCACGCAGCATGCCCAGGAGCGCTTCGAGGTTGTTCTCGATGCCCTCGACCACCGTCTCGCGATACTTGAGCCTGCCCTCGCGCAGCCAACCGCCGACCTCGGCGAGGAACTCGTCGCGGCGGCCGAAGTGGTCGATCACGATGAAGCCCTGGAGGCGCAGCCGCTTGCCGATCGACAGCGCCAGGTTGCGCGGCGCCGGGGTCGGCTCGGTGGCGTTGTACTGCGCGATCGCGCCGCACATCGCGACCCGCCCGTGCGTGTGCAACGCGCCGATCGCGGCCTCCAGGTGCTCGCCGCCGACGTTGTCGAAGTACACGTCGATGCCGTCGGGCGCGGCCTTGTCGAGTTGTTCGGCGATCGGACCCTGCTTGTAGTCGAACGCGGCGTCGAAGCCGTACTCGTCCACGAGCAAGGCGACCTTGTCCGCCGAACCCGCGCTGCCGACCACCCGCGAGGCGCCCTTGAGCCGGGCGATCTGGCCGACCTGGCTGCCCACCGCACCGGCCGCGCCGGAGACGAACACCGCGTCGCCGGGCTTGAAGGAGGCGACGTCGAGCAGGCCCGCCCACGCGGTCATCCCCGGCATGCCCAGGACGCCCAGGTAGGCGGACAGCGGCGCGAGGTCGGGATCGACCTTGACCGCGCCCGCGCCCTTGCCCGGGACCACCGAGTACTCGCGCCAGCCGAGCCAGTGCTGCACCGCGTCGCCGACCTCGAAACCGGGAGCCCTGGAGGCCACGACCCGGCCGACCGCGCCGCCGTCCATGGGTTTGTTCAGCTCGAACGGCGGGGTGTACGACTTGACGTCGTTCATCCGGCCGCGCATCGCGGGGTCGACCGACAGGAACAGGTTGCGGATCAGCATCTGCCCGTCGGCGAGTTCCGGGATCTCGACCTCGCGCAGCGCGAAGTCCTCCGCCTTCGGCCAGCCCTTGGGGCGGGCCAGCAGGTGCCATGCGCGGCTGGTGGTGGGGGTCATCGGAGGTGGCCTCTCTCGTCGGTGAAGGGTGGGTGGGGAGGCGGGGCGTCGGTGCGGCTCTCGGGTCAGGCGTCCACGGGCTGCCGCTCCTGCGGCACCGGGACGGCCACGGGTTCGGCCCTGGCGGGTACCCGCTTCAGGCCCAGCAACGCCACCCCGACGACCAGGACCAACATCACCCCGGCGATCACGAAGCTGAGCGTGAACCGGCTCTCGGCCGGGATCGGCGGGACGCCGGCGGGCAGGCCCCGGACCGACTCGGAGGCCAGCAGCGTGGTGATCACGGCGCTGGCGATCGAGCTGCCGACGCTGCGCGAGATGGAGTTGATGCCGTTCGCGATGCCGGTCTGGTGGTGCGGCACGTTGGCCACGATCAGCGCGGGCATCGCCGCGTACCCGAAGGAGATCGCGATGCCGGTGAGCATGCCCGCGAGGATCACCGACGCGGAGGTGCCATGGCCGAAGGCGAGCCACGCGAAGCCGGCGATGCCCACCGTCGAGCCGATCGCCAGGGTCGTGCGGGCGCCGATCCTGCCCACCAGGAGACCGCCAAGCGGCGCCGCGAGCAGCGAGATCAGCGCGCCCGGCAGCAGGTATTCGACCGAGGCCCGCAACACCGACGCGGTGAATCCGTAGCCGGCCACCCGCTCCGGCATCTGCACCAGGTAGGAGATGCCGATGAATTGGCTGAACGCGGCGAAGCCGACGAACAGACCGGCCAGGTTGGTCAGCAGCACCGGACGGTGCACGAACATCCGCAGGTCCACCAGCGGGTCGGCGACCCGGCGCTCGACTCGGACCCACACACCCGCTGTCAGCACCGCGCCGACGAAGGCGCCGATGGTCCGGCCGGACGCCCAACCCCATTCGTGGCCCTGCGAGATGCCCAGGAGCAGCAGCACCAGGAACAGGCCGAGGGTGGCCGCGCCGAGCAGGTCGATCCGGCCGCCCGCCTTGCTGCCCCCGGCCGGCACCCGCAGGATCACCGCGAGCAGGGCGACGGCGGACAGGATCGCGGAGAACCAGAAGACCAGGTGGTAGTTCGGGTCGTCGCCACGGGTGAGCAGCCCGGTGGCCACCAGCGAGAGACCGCTGCCGAACGCGAGGGTGCCGCTGATCAGCGACATCGCGCCGGGCAGCTTCTCCACCGGGAGCTCCTCGCGAATGATCGACAACGCGAGCGGGAAGATCGCGGTCGCCGCGCCCTGGAGCACCCGGCCCAGGATCAGCAGCGGCAGCGAGGACGTGACCGCCGCCAGCACGGAGCCGGCGATCATCACGATCAGCACGCCGACCAGGGTCGGCTTCTTGCCGTGCTGGTCGCCGAAGCGGCCGAGCAGCGGGGTGAACACGGCCGCGGACAGCAGCGTCGCGGTGGTCACCCAGCCGACGCCGGCGGGAGTGGTGCCCAGCTCCTGTTGGAGCAGCCCGAGGATCGGGATGACCTGGGTCTGCGCCATCGCGACGACCATGGCGGCCAGACCCAGGGCGAGGATCAGCGGGGCGCCGGATCGTCCCTTGTCGGCGGTGGCGCCACCGGCGGCGGTACCGGTGCCCTTGCCGGGCGGGGTGAGGCTCACGGGGTGCTCTTCCTGGAAGGGGACGGGGCAGGAGGGAAGCTTGGGAGCCTCGATGGTTGAGGTCTTCAAGCAATACGACGGATCGACCGTAGACAGCCGGAAATTGCTACGTCAAGTTCAAAGGTTGAAGTCCTCAACCTTTTTGCGTTAACTTGGCTCCATGAGCAGCACTGCGGACCGCCCCGACACCGCCGAGATCATGGACGCCATGGCCGCCGTCGGCACGGCGTACTTCCACGACTTCGCCGCCGTGGTCAGCCGGCACGGCCTCACCTCGGTGCAGGCCAAGACGCTGTCCCTGCTCCGCCGCCCGCTGCCGATGCGCGGGCTCGCCGACCGCCTGGTGTGCGACGCCTCGAACGTCACCGGCATCGTGGACCGGCTCGAATCGCGCGGCCTGGTCCGCCGCGAGCCCGACCCGAACGACCGCCGGGTCAAGAACGTGGTGGCCACCGACGAGGGCCACGCCACGATCCGCCGCATCCGCAGCGAGATGAAGACCACCCGCGCCGCCCTCGACGCCCTCACCCCAGAGGAACGCCTCGCGCTGTACCGCCTGTTGGCCCGGCTGCGGCCGGCCATGGAGGCTCCGCACGCCTGACCGGAATCGGTCGCCTCGCCGGGCCGGGCACCGGCGTGGTCGAACTGCCCAACGGCGTCACCATCGTCGTCGCGCCGTACTGCCCGCGCCGCTGCGGGTTCGGCCTGCGCCGGGGCCGCCCTGGGTGATCGACGCCGACAGAGCGCCCGCACCCGCCCGGCGCGGGCCAAGGCGACGGCGCCGCCGGGGTCACGGGTGCGGCAGGTCCGCCAGGCCGCGGATGAAGATGTCCAGGCCGAATTCGACCCGGGCCATCCGGCCGCCGGTGGTCATGTGCGGCTTCAGGGCGATCAGGGTCGGGAATCGGTCCGGGGGCAACGACTCGATGACCTCGCCGAGGTAGGACTGGGCCATCGCCATCGGATCCTCCCCGTGTTCGGACCGGGACAGGTGCAGCGCCGCCTCGTAGACGTCGGCCGAGATGTAGAGCTGAAGCACGTCCAGCACCCACGCGCTGGCCTGTTCGGGGACACCGCCGCCGCGCATCACGGCCAACAGCCCCTCGCTGATCCGCAGCGCGTTGGGTCCGGAGGGGATCGCCGCCAGTACCGCCCGGCCCAGGTCGTGGTGTGCGGCCAACACGGTCCGGAAGTCCAGCACCACCTCCTTGAGTTGGGCCTGCCAGCGCTCGGGGTCCGGCTCCGGGATCACCACGTCGCCGAGCACGTGGTCCAGCACCAGTTCGAGCAGTTCCTCCTTGCTCGACACGTGGACGTACAACGACGCCGGTCCGGTCTGCAATTCGTCGGCGACCCGCCGCATGCTCACCGCTTCGAGGCCGCCCTCGTCCAGCACGGCCAGCGCCGCCCGCACGATCGACGCCCGACTCAGCGGCGGGCGCACCGGCCTGGCCCGGCCGCGCCGCCACGGCGGGGTGGGCAGTTCCGGCACGTCGGCGCCCGCGTCCGCGGGCGGTCGGTCGGGGGTGCCTGGGGATCCGGTCCGCGACGTTCTCGCCATCTGTTGCCGTCCTGTTTCGATCGGGGGTTGCGAACAGCGTAGTTGACCCGAACACTGACTCCTGGAACGAACAGCGATCGTTCCACCGAACGACATTCGTTCGGCACGAACCTTATTCGTCGAGGAGAGTCATGGATGTCAGCACCTTCCCGTCGGGCGCCCCGCCGGCCCCGGACCGGCCTTCGGTGACGGAGGCCGTGCCCCATCCGCGGCGGTGGGCGGCGCTCGCCGTGGCCCTGTTGGCCGAGACGATGGACCTGCTCGACGCGACCGTGGTCGGGGTCGCCGCGCCGTCGGTGCGGGCGGACCTGGGCGGCGGTTCGACCGGGCTGCAGTGGATCGCCGCCGCGTACACGCTGACCTTCGCCGTCGGCCTGATCACCGGCGGTCGGCTCGGCGACATCCTGGGCCGCCGCCGGATGTTCCTGATCGGCCTCGGCGGCTTCACCGCGACCTCGGCGTTGTGCGCGGTCGCGCCGTCGATCGGGCTGCTGATCGCGGCTCGCGCGGTGCAGGGCCTGTTCGCCGCGCTGACCATCCCGCAGACGTATTCGGTGGTGGTGTCGGTCTTCGCGCCGGCCGAACGCGGCAAAGCCTTCGGCCTGTTCGGGCCGGTGATGGCGTTGGCCTCGGTGGGCGGCCCGATCGTGGCCGGCGCGCTGATCGAGGCGGATCCCGCGGGCACCGGCTGGCGGGCGATCTTCCTGATCAACGTGCCGCTGGGCGTGTTGGCCATCCTCGGCGCGCTGCGCTACGTGCCCGAATCGCGGGCGCCGCGGCGGCCCGGGCTCGACCCGATCGGCATGGTGTTGGTCTCGGCCGCCGTGCTGCTGTTGGTGTATCCGCTGGTCCAGGGGCGCGAATCGGGTTGGCCCGGTTGGACGTTCGCCTCGATGGCGGGCGCGTTGCCGGTGTTGGCGGCCTTCGCCTGGTGGCAGCGGCGGATCGCGCGGGCCGGCGGATCACCGCTGGTGGTACCGAGCCTGCTCGCCAAACGGGCGTTCACCGGCAGCCTGTCGGTGGGCCTGGTGTTCTTCGCCGCGATGAACGGACTGATCCTGGTGTTCGGCCTGTTCCTCCAGATCGGCCTGGGCTGGTCGGCCATCCACGCCGGCCTGGCGAGCACCCCGATCGCGCTGGGCGTGGTGCTCGGCGCGGTGGCCGCCGGTGCCGTGCTGGTGCCGCGGTTCGGCCGGACCGTCCTGCACGCGGGCGCGGTGGTGATGGCGGTGGGCGTGGCCGCGCTGTCCCTGACCCTGCATCGGGTGGGCGCCGACGTGGACGCCGGGCAGCTCGCACCGTCCCTGGTGGTCGTCGGGATCGGCATGGGCCTGGTGCTCGCCCCGTTCTTCGACATCGCACTGGCGAGCGTCGACGAGCACGAGACCGGCTCGGCGTCCGGCGTGCTGAACGCCAACCAGCAACTCGGCGCCACGCTGGGGGTGGCGATCCTGGGCACGGTGTTCTTCGACGCCGCCGCCGCACCGGACGCCGCGGATCGGGCCGATGCGTACACGCACGCGCTGGAACAGACCCTGTGGGTGGTCGTGGCCGCACTCGCGCTCGTCGTACTCACCGCGTTCCTGCTGCCGCGCCGGCCGCGCGACGAGGAGCCGATCGACTCGCCTTAGGGCGTGGCCGGGGTGGACGGCGGTGGGGTGTCGGGGGGATCGTGCCGCCGAGGGCGCGCCGAATCAGCGACGCGGTGCGGTACGGCCGGTTCGCCGGGATCGGCGCGCCCGCCGGCTCACGCCCGTACCAGGCGCCATGTTCGACCTGTGGTCGCACGCCGGCGTCGGCGCGCATGCCGAGGCGATCCTGGCCCGGCTGCGTGCGGGCACCATGCCGTGCGACGGGCCCTGGCCGGCCGACCGGGTGGACGCCATCGCCCGCTGGGTCGACGAGGGCATGCCCGAGTAACCCCCGAGCAGGGTGGTGCCGGCGGTCCGCGCCACGGGGCCGATCGCCGGCACCGCCCGCCCGAGTCGACCGCCCGGCGACCCGGGCCGTGTATCGATTCCCCCACAGCGCCTTCGGCGCGATCCCAAACCGCGAATGGCCACAGTACGCTCGGCGAAAACGGGGAATCGGTGGTGCGGAGGCAGGCGAACGTGACATCCATACCGGCGGGGGACGCGGGAGACGACGACGAGACCTGGCGGTTGCCCCGCCTCGACGAGGTCGAGAGTCGGTTGCCCGCACGGATCGACACGAGCATTCCGCACACCGCCCGGATCTACGACTATCTGCTGGGCGGCAAGAACAACTTCGCGGTCGACCGCGCGGCGGCGGACACCATCGTCGCCGCCATTCCCGACCTGCCGGTCACCCTGCAACTCAATCGGCTCTTCCTGCGCCGCGCGGTGCGCTACGCCGCGCGCCGGGGCATCCGGCAGTTCCTGGACATCGGCACCGGCATTCCCACCTCGGGCAACACCCACGAGGTGGCGCACGAGATCGCCCCGGACGCCCGGGTGGCGTACGTGGACAACGACCCGATCGTGCTGGTGCACGGGCGGGCGCTGATGGCCGACGCCGGACCCGGCCGGACCACCTTCACCCAGGCCGACCTGCGCTCGCCGCAGGACATCCTGTCGGCGCCCGAGGTGCTGGAGGTGATCGACTTCGGCGAGCCCGTCGCGCTGATGCTGGTCGCCATACTGCACTTCATCCGGGACGACGAGAAGCCGCACGAGATCGTCGCCCGACTGCGCGACGCGCTGCCCGCCGGCAGCATGCTGCTGCTCTCGCACGCGTCCTTCGACGCCGACCCGAACCAAGGCCGCAAGGGCGCCGACGGATGGAAGAACGCCTCCGCCGAGATGACCATGCGCGGCCACGACGACATCCTGTCGCTGTTCGCCGGCTTCGACCTGGTCGACCCCGGTCTGCGCACCCACTGGAACCCGGACGCGGAGCCGGACCACCCCCTGGACACGGTGGAGAACGTCTGGGGTTACGGCGCGGTCGGCATCAAGCCCTGACGAGGCACCGCGCCGGACGGCCGCGTCCGAGCCGGGAACGGCCCGTCGGGATCGCCGACGGGCCGCGACTCCCGGATGGAGGGGATCACCCGGTCTCGCCGGCGACCACCCGGCGAAGCGGTGGCTCCGCCATCGGCTCGGCGCGCCGGCCGATGATGGATTCGGCGATCTCACCGCTGCGCACGGCCAGGTTCGACAGCAGCGACGAGGTCAGGCCGTGGGTGTGCTCGGTACCGCCCTGGAGGTAGATGCCGCAGCCCAACTCGGGCGTGGTGACCAGCCGGTAGTCCCGGGCGACGCGATGCCGACCCGTGTCGTCGCGCAGGCAGTATCGATCGAGGTCGCCGAGCAGCGCGGTCGGCTCCATCGCGTCGTAGCCGGTGGCGAACACGATCGCGTCCACGTCCAGTTCCGGCGTCTCGTCGGTCGGCAGGGACAGCAGCGACACCCGCGTCTCGTCGCCGGCCCGCTTGACCTGGTCGACCCTGGTCAGGTTGAGGAAGCGCAACCGGTCCAGGCCGCGCACCTCTTCGTCGTACGAACGCCGATACAGGTCGCGGATCACCTCGTCGTCGACCACCGAGTAGTTGGTGTTCCGGTGGTAGTGCCAGAACGCCTCGCGGGAGCGATCCGTCCCGAAGTAGTAGGTGTCCACCGCGCCCGGGTCGAAGATCTGGTTCGCGAAGGGGGTGTCGTCGGCCACGCAGTAGCCGTAGGACGGAATGATCGAGTAGACCTGCGCGTGCGGCAGTTCGTCGTAGAGATAGCGGGTGATCTCGGCCGCGCTCTGACCCGCGCCGACCACCGCCACGGACTTGAGCCCGGCCGGGTCCATCCGACCGAACTTGTCCAGGAACTCCGAGCTGTGCCACACACGTTCGTCGCGCTGCACACCCTTGGGCATGCGCGGCACCAGGCCGGTGGAGACGGCCACGTTGCGTGCGCCCACCACCCGGGTCGTGGAGCCGCTGCGGACCTCCAGTTCCACGTACGGCTCGCCGGCGTCGCCCTCGGTCGCCGCGGGCCGTCGGATCCCGGTCACCTCGGTGCCGTAGCGGACCCGGTCGGTGAAGCGGGCCGCCGCCCATTCCAGGTACTGGTGGAATTCCTGGCGCGTCGGAAAGAAGTCCTGGTTGTTGACGAACTGCGTCAACCGACCGGACGCATGCAGGAACGACACGAAGCCGAAGCTCGACACCGGATTGCGGAACGTGGCCAGATCCTTCATGAAGGAAATCTGCATGGTCGTCGTGGGCAACAGCATATTGCGATGCCAGCCGAACGCGGGCTGTCGTTCGAAGAACATCGCCGACGGCTGTGACGGATCGTCCGGACCTGCGGACCGATACTCGTCCAGCGCAATGGCCAGCGACAGATTGGAAGGGCCGAACCCGATGCCCACCACGTCGTAGATCTCGCGTGCAAAAGTGCCCATAGAAAACTCTCCCGCTAGCAGGGCGGCGACAGGGACTTCCGTATCTTCGGCGGGTCGGTCACGGAAACCGATAAGAGGACCCTGGTCGGGAATTCAGGATAACCATTGTCCGACGTGCCCATGCTCCCGAATCTCTCGACCGGCCATACGGGAGAAACGCATTCGATATTGCGTCTGGGGGCACCGCAGTTCCAACGTAGGGGGGCCGGGCAAACCTTTCAAGGGGCTCGGTCCGCAATACGACCGCCGGGGCCGTCCCGCCGACGGGACAACGCTCCGGTCGGTCCGCCGGCCCGATCGTCCACCCGGGTACCGAACCACTGCCCGGGCACACGAAGCCAGGATGCTCCGCGACATGGCGCACCGGATTACCGAGCGGGTGAGTTCCCGCGTGTTCGTTACCCGGCGGTATCGCGAACCGGGCCGTTCATGGATGGTCGAGCCGATCCGTGGTAATCAATTGGTAACCGGCGTCGGACGCCGGCTCGGCGGACGCCCCTTTCGCCATACACCCGCCGGGTATTCCGGGCTCGGCGGACGATCGACGAATTGCCGGGCGGCCGGGCGGCCGAAGCCGGACCCGTTCCGGAGAACGACCGAAGGGCCCGTGCTCGCGAGCACGGGCCCCGGGATCGTGGTGCGTTGCACCGCCCCGGGCGGTGCACTGTCCACGATCACCCCGTTGTGCCTCGATCACCTGCCGTCAGGCGCTGACCGCCGTCTGCTCCTCGACGTCCTCCAGGACCCGCTCGGCGGCGTTGTCCAGCGTCGCGAGCACCCACTGCTCGAAGTCGATCCCCGATTGCTCCGCGGCCTTGTGCCACCACTGGATGCGATCGCCCGGCACCGCGAGCCGGCGCGTCGCCTCGGCCTGCCGGCCGTCCTGTCCCTCGGTCGCCGCCCGGACGTCACGGATGGCGTTGCGAAGCTGTTTGGTGGTCCACTTCATCTCTTCCGCGCGGTCCAGCCACAGTTCCTGTTCGGCGAGCGGCAACGAGGCCAATTCCGCATGGTGTTGGAAACTCAGTGCCGACCGCCTGCGATGGAACTCGAAACGCCTCGAAACCCATGCATAATTCCTTAGCGTCTGGTAGCTTAATCCGGCCGCGCGTATCCCCCGCTGGTACAGATCGGTATAGTGGTCCTTGCCGTATACCAACCAGTCGCCGAGCCACCACGACGAGGAATCCAGGATTCCCGACAGCTTGCGACCGGCCTGCTCCCAGTCTTCGAAGGTCATATCGGCAGGTATTTGCAGACCCACTTTTGTGGTGAGCAACCGACCGCAGTGCGGATGGTCCCCGACGGCTCTCCGCGGTCGGGCGACGACCCCCGGGCCCGAGCGAAGCTGCGTCTCTCTCGCGATTTCATGATTTCTGGTTTGATTCGCCACCATGCCTCCATGTGAGTGCACGCTCGAACAAGCGAATGTTGCGCAGATTCCGTGCCGCTCTTGCGCAGTTCGTTGCCACGGGGAGTCCCACCACGGGTGCATACCAGACATATCCGATATACATTCGGTCGACCATCGATCCCATCGGCGCGATCGGACCCGAAGGCCACTCTCGGATCGCTCCCGGCCGAATGTTCGACGACCTGGGCTCCACCTGCGTACGACCGTGCCACGCGATCCTTGGGATCGCGCGGTCGGACATGGTGGACATATGTACGAATGCGTGCATCAACGACTTGCCCCGTTCGCCTCTTTGCAGATCCCCGTTGGCATTGCGGCTACCGGCGTCACGCCTTGCCGTCTCCCGAAGATCCACATTCAAAGTGGGCCTCTTCGACGGCCTACCCGAGTAGATCCCAGCAACTCCCGGAAATCAAGGAAACGGCCGCTGATCGTTTCGGAACGATACCGCCCACTGTCGCCGGGTAGTCGATCGTCTCATTCCACAACCGGCGAAAAAAGATTTGACCAACCAAGTTGTTTCTATACATGGCCGGGGTGATCGGATCGAGCGAGTTCGCGGGGCCGGTCACTATAAGGGCGCGTACCTGCTGCGGCTCGAAAACCCGGCCGTCTTGACGCGGTCCTAACGGCACCGATAGGCGGGTGTCATCGCACATTCACGACCGGGCCGCATCGGGAATGACCTCGACCATCCGGACGGATTCTTCGGCGCCCCGTTCGAGTGCCGGCGACGCGCGTCGATCGATCGAATTCGGCCGGCCCGGATCCGCGCCGAACCGGGCCGGCGCTCGGCTCCGCGGCGGTTCCCGGCCTGTGCACCGCACCGGACGCGGCCGGGTCGGGCGTCGACCCGCCACCGGGCGAGTCGGCCGGCCGGTGGGCGATCCGCAGATGCGGGCCCGGCTCGCCGCAGCCCGCCGGCGGCGACCTCGGCCCGGCCCGCGAACCACGTCGCGCACCCCGTCGTGCACCCGCCCCGCACCCCGACCGAGCGCCCGACGGAACGCCGGGGGGAATTACCCGAATCGACTCCGATGAAATCCCCGAATATCAATTGCAGGTGATTGTCCCGTCAACGGGACGAGTGCGGCCCACACCTCGTGCTAACTTCGGCCCGCGGCGATCCCGCTCCTTTCCGGCATGCCTGCATCGGGCGAACGCCGTGTTTCCGTCCGGTCGAACACACCGTTTCGCATCGGCATTGATTTCACCCCGGACACAAATCGCGGAGAACAAGGGAATCAAAGTGACCCAGACAAACACCCAGGCGACTTCGGACGGCAACCGCACGGCTCGGCCGCGGCGTTTCCTGATGTGCCGGCCCACCTACTTCGACGTCACGTATTCGATCAATCCGTGGATGGACCCGCGGGTGCCCACCTCCGCGGACACCGGGTCGGCCCAGTGGAAGGGTCTGCACGATGCCTACGTCGCGCTCGGGCACGACGTGGCGTTGATCGAACCGGTGCCCGGTCTCCCGGACATGGTGTTCGCGGCCAACGGCGCGACGGTCGTGGACGGCAAGGTGCTCGTCGCCCGGTTTCGCCACCCGCAGCGCGCCGACGAATCGCAGGCGTACCTCGACTGGTTCCGCGCCGACGGATGGTCCGAGGTACGCCAGGCCGAGAGCCTCAACGAGGGCGAGGGCGACTTCCTCTACGTGGGCGGCGAACTGCTGGCCGGCTCCGGATTCCGCAGCGACCTGCGCGGGCACCACGAGGCACGGGAGTTCTTCGGCATCCCGGTGCTCAGCCTGACCTTGGTCGACCCCAGGTTCTACCACCTGGACACCGCGCTCACGGTGCTCGGCCCCGACGAGATCATGTACTACCCGCAGGCGTTCTCCCCCGACAGCCGGCGGCTGCTGGCCGAGCGCTTCCCCGACGCGATCCTGGCCGACGAGGCCACCGCGGTCGTCTTCGGGCTCAACGCGCTGTCCGACGGCCGACACGTGCTGTTGCCGGAACGCGCCGTCGAACTCGCCGGCCCGCAGCTCCGCGAACGTGGCTACGTCCCGATCGGGATCGACCTGGTCGAGTTGCTCAAGGCCGGCGGCAACGCCAAGTGCTGCACGCTCGAACTGCGCCGCTGAGCGGCCCCGATGCGGGGCGGGGCGCTCGTTCGGTACCGGGTCCCGTCGACGGGACAGCCCCCGCCGGCGGCGCCGAGGATTCGTGGTGGGCCCAATTGTTCGCGGCCGACTCGACCGACCGTCGTTTCCGGTCACCGAATTCCGACCGGGAGGTATGCTCGCCTCACCGGAGCGGGTGTCGGAATACGGATCGGGAACTCGGCGGGGTTCGGGCGCGACCCCTGCAACCGGGTCGCACCGAATTACCCGAATCGCCGGCCGGACAAGGCTGATCATCGGTTCCACCCATCGACTGCCGTCGGGAAATGCCTCCGCCCGGGCAATTCCCGTCGGCGGCCCGGTTCCTCCTGCGGCCGGCCGGTCACAGGAGGAACCGGGTCATCGCCCGGGAAATACCGCCGGCCGGGAAATCCGCCGGAATTCGGGGCACCCCGAGCGCGCGACGATGCCGAAGGGCTCGGCCCGTCACCTGGTGACGGGCCGAGCCCTTCGGCATCGTGCGACACGGTGACGGGCCTACACCTTCGGGGCCTCGCGGTTGAAGATCGAGCGCGACCACAGGTAGCCGACCAGTGCCAGGCCGAGGCACCAGGCCAGGGCGATCCAGGCGTCGTTGCCGATCCCGGTGCCCAGGAGCAGGCCGCGCAGCGTCTCGTTGATCGGGGTGAACGGCTGGTATTCGGCGAACCAGCGCAGCCCGGTGGGCATCGAGTCGGGCGTGACGATCGCACTGCCCAGGAACGGCAGGAAGGTCAGCGGCAGCGGCGCGTTACTCGCGGTCTCCACGGTCGAGGCGCCCAGGCCCATCGCGGCCGAGAGCCAACTGAACCCGAAGGCGAGCAGGAGCAACAGGCCGATGGAGGCCAGCCATTCGATCGGGGTCGCGTTCGACCGGAAACCGACCGCGAAGGCGACGCCGGTCACCATGACCAGCGCGATCATGGTCTGGATGACGTTGCCGAGCACGTGACCGGTGAGCACCGAGGCCCGGGAGATGGACATGGTGCGGAAGCGGTTGATGATGCCTTCGGTCATGTCCGAACACACCGACACGGCCGTGGAGACGGCACCGGAGGTGGCCGTCATCAAGATGATGCCCGGGGTGACGTAGTCGATGTAGTCGCCGCGGCCGGAGCCGCCGCCGGGCAGCTCGATGCCGTTGCCGAGCGCGTTGCCGAACACGTAGACGAACAGCAGCAACATCAGGATCGGGGTGATGACCGTCGACAGCGTCATGGACGGGTAGCGCCGGGCGCGCTTGAGGTTGCGGCGCAACATCGTCATCGAGTCGCGTACCGCATAGGTGGAAGTACTCATCGCGCGTTCTCCTTGGACGACTCGGGCCGACCGGTCAGGGCGAGGAAGACATCGTCGAGGTCGGGGGTGTGCACGGACAGCGACTGCGCCTCCGCACCGGCGTACTCCAGCGCGTCCAGCACGTCGCGCAGGGCCGCGATGTTGCCGTCGCCGGGGATTTGCAGGGCGAGTTCCTCGTTGTCGCGCAGCGCGCCGGGGAACAGCGCGGCCGCCGCGTCCAGGCGCCGCTCGGTGGCGAAGAACACCCGGATGTGCCCGCCCGGGATGCGCCCCTTGAGCTCGGCCGCGGTGCCCTCGGCAACCAGCCTCCCGTGGTCCAACACCGCGATGCGATCCGCGAGTTGGTCCGCCTCCTCCAGATACTGCGTGGTCAGGAAGATGGTCGTGCCGTCGGCGACCAGATCGCGGATCAGGTCCCGCATCACCCGCCGGCTGCGCGGGTCCAGGCCGGTGGTCGGCTCGTCGAGGAAGAGCACACTCGGGCGGCCGACCAGGGTCATCGCCAGGTCGAGCTTGCGTCGCATGCCACCGGAGAAGGTGGACGCCGACTTCCCGGCCTCGGCGGCGAGGTCGAAGCGGTGGAGCAGATCGGCGGCGCGCCGCCGGCCCTCCCGCCGGTCCAGGTGGTGCAGGTCCGCCATCAGGAGCAGGTTCTCCTCGGCGGTGAGCAGGTTGTCCACCGCCGCGAACTGCCCGGTGACGCCGATCTCCCGGCGGATCCCGTCCGGGTCGGTCCGCAGGTCGTGCCCGGCCACCCGCGCCTCGCCCGCGTCGGCGCCGATCAACGTGGTGAGGATCTGCACGGTGGTGGTCTTGCCGGCGCCGTTGGGACCCAGGAGGGCGAAGATCGTGCCCTCGGGGATGTGCAGGTCGATGCCGTCGAGCACGACCTTGTCGCCGTAGGACTTGCGCACCCCGCGGGCGGTGATTCCGCCCGGGGTGGCGATCCGAGTGGTGGTGGCGGTCATCGCGCCCACCCTTCCTTTCCCTGGATCTGTCGAATGGTTCGGCGCCGGCATGGCAGTGCTGCGGCGCCATGGTGGTGCCAAGTACCGATCGGTCCGTGATCGGGTCGCAGTCCGGCGGCGATCCGACCACAACAACCGCTTCCGGTGACCCTGGAGGTCCGTTGCGGCCAGCATGGCACACTTTTGACGCCACAGTGAACCCTATGGAGCCAAAGTGGCGTCATTTTCGCATCGTGCCTGGTCGGAGGGCCGAAACAGGGATGGCGCCATGGCGGCAGGCAGGCGCCCCCTAGGGTGTTGCCTGCTCCGGGATGCGGATCTCGGCTACGGGAGGAGGCCGGTCGCGAATGTCCGATGTGGACGTGCCGGGGTCCGGCCCGCCGGGTTCCGACCCGCCGGGCTCGGACGAGGAGACCAAGTTCGTCACGATGCTCTATCGCGAGTACTCACGGCCGTTGCTCGCGGTCGTGTCGCGACTGAACGGTGGCGATCGGCAGCGGGCCGAGGACAGCGTGCAGGAGGTGCTGGTCCGGGCCTGGCGCAATCGCGCCAAGCTCGATCCCGCCGCGCCGCTGCTGCCCTGGCTGGTCACCGTCGCCCGCCGGCTGGTCATCGACGAGCAGCGGGCCCGCGCGGCCCGTCCGCCGGAGGTCGGCGACGAGCCGTTGGCCACGCTGCCCACCGGGGACGAGGTCGATCGGCTGCTGCGCTCGGTGGTGGTCGGCGACGCGCTGGACGCCCTTTCCACATCGCACCGGGAAATTTTGATCGAAACGTTCTTCCGCGACCGTACTGTCAACCAGGCGGCCGAGGTACTCGGCATCCCGGCGGGTACGGCGAAGTCACGCGTGTACTACGCGCTGCGCGCGCTGCGGCTCGTCCTGGAGGAGAGGGGTGTGTCGGCATGAGCGTGCAACCCGAACATGCGGATGTCGCCGCGTATGCCCTCGGCCTGTTGGAGCCGGCGGACCGGGATGCGTTCGAGGAGCATTTGGCCGGCTGCGACCGCTGTCTCGACGAGCTGGCCGATTTCTCCGGTCTGGCCACGCTGCTGACCGAGGTGCGCGACGAGGGCGTGTACGAACTGCCGGAGCCGGCGGCACCGGCACCCGCGGCGCCGACCCGACCGGCGTGGACACCCGGACCGGTCCCGGTGCCGACGCCGGAACCGACCGCTGCCCCGCCACCGGTCGCCGGCCCGGGTCCGGTGGACGATTTGGCCGCGCGGCGCAACGCCCGACGCACCCCCCGGCTCGCCCTCCTGGTCGCCGCGTGCGTCGCGCTCCTGGTGATCGGTCTGGGCGCAGGCGTGCTCGCCGGCCGGACCTGGCTCAAGGACGATTCGTCCACCTCGGCGCAGCAGGCGGACCCGTTCCGGGCCATCGCCGAGAACGGGACGACGCTGCAGGCCACCGATCCGCGCACCGGGGCAGCCGCCCGGATCGCGCTGGAGAGCAAGGCCTGGGGCACCAACCTCGCGCTCGAACTGCGCAACGTTCGCGGTCCGTTGCGGTGTTCGCTGGTCGCGATCGGCAAGGACGGCAAGGAACAGCAGATCTCCGGCTGGACGGTCCCGCCGAAGGGCTACGGTGTACCGGGTTCGGAGGCGCCCCTGGTGATCCGGACCGGCACCTGGACGCCCGCGGACCAACTCGCCCGCTTCGAGGTCCGCATCGCCGACGGCGGAACGTTGGTCGGCGTACCGGTCTAGTACGTGCCGCCGGACGCGCCCGGCGCGAACAAAGAACGGTCCTGCCGTCCCGTCGGAACCCCCGGGACGGCAGGACCGTTCGGTTCGGGGTCGGTTACGCGAATCGTCCTTGCAGCAGCCACACGCCCGGGGCGCCCGGGTCCGCGACCGGGTCGCCGAGCAGCCCCCAGAACCGCTCGACCACCGCGGCCCGCGGCACGTCGGCCACGTCCATGCCCTCCGGGAAGACCGAGCTCAGCGCTTCGAGCACCTCGCCGATGCGCTTGCGGCGCATCCCGATCAACCGGGTGATATCCGGCAGTTGGGTCTTCCAGCGGCCCACCACCGCCTCGGCGAGCAGGTTTTCCAGTTCGGGGCCGACGCCGGACACCTCGGCCAGGTCACGCATCGACAGGCCGAGGGCGCGGACCAGGAAGCCGGTCCGCTGCTCGTCGGCCCGCCACTTGTTCGCACGTTCGAGTCGGGCGTAGCCGATCTCCTTCATCCGTACCTGGTTGGCCAGTTGGGCGCGGGTGAGGCCGGCCGCGATCCGGTGGTCCTGGAGATTGCCCGGTCGGCCGCCCATGAGTTGGCTCACGGGGACGACCAAGGACTTGGCGAGGGCGAGCAGTTCGGCTTCGTTCGGGCGTTCCGTCCCGGCTTCCCACTGGGCCACGGTCGACGGCAGCACCCGCAGCTCGTACGAAGCCAATGTCGCGGCCACACGCTCGCAGGTTAGCGCCATCACCCCCCGGGCGGAGGCGGCTGCGGACGGCGAGAACGCCGGTCGGACATCGAGGTCATTGGGGTCGGTCACGCGGCAAGCATAGAAAGCCTCGGCGCCGGCGTGGTGCCGACGTCTCCGGGAACACGGCGAACCGGCCCGCGTCCGGGGGACATCGGGCCGGCACCCGGTCCGTACCGGGTGTGCACTCGATCGACCCCGGTCGGCAAGCGAGCGGCAACCGATCGGCAACCGATGATTACCGGTTGGGCCGTAGCTTGGTCACATGGCGCGGCAGCGCCGGCGCGATCGACCACAACACCTCGGCCTCGATCTCGCCCGGATTCGTCCATCCGTGTTCGAGTCGCGCGGAGAACGTGGTCGAGTCGCCCGCGCCCAGATGTCGCACGGCGCCGTCGACGGTGAGTTCGAGGCTGCCGCGGACCAGGTAGGCGAACACCGTCTCGGCCTCCAGCGCGTACGCGCCGCCCGAGCCGCCGCCCGGGCTCAGCACGGTGCGCATCACCTGGACGTGCGTCTCCTCCGCCGGCGTCAACAGGAACTCTTCGATCCCGATGCCGCCCATCTCCAGCGGGGCACCGATGCCGCTGCGCACCACGTCCTGGTCGGGGTAGTCGAACAGGGCGGCGATGCTGGTGCCGACCGCGTCGCAGATGCGCAGCAGGGTCGGCACGGACACCGACGCCTTGCCGCGCTCGGCCAGGCTCAGAAAGCCCTTGGTCACCCCGGCGGCGCCGGCTACCTGGACCAGCGTCAGCCCCTGGGCCAGGCGCAGTTCGCGCAGGCGCGGGCCGACCCGGGACATCCGGCTGGAGGTGTCCTTGGCGGCGGGTGTGGCTGCGGGCTCTGCGCCGGTGGCGGCCGGTGTGGCCGCGGGCTCTGCGCCGGACTCTGCTCCGGTATGTGCTGGCACGCGCGACACGGTACCCGTCCTCCCGTCGTTTCAGCGCACCGTTCCGCGACCGCCGAGCGGTCCGTAAAGGTTCGGATTCACCCTGCTCGGGGGTCTTTACGCCACGAGTTTACTCCTGTAAAACCTTGACGAAAGTTTAGCGCTACTAAACGCGACCTCGTCCAGCCAGGAGCAGCCATGAGCACCATCCCCTCCCCGGCACCCGCCGACCGCGTCCGCGGCGTGGTTCTGCGCCCCGGCAACGACCTGACCATGACCGATCTCGTGCTGGCCCCGCCCGGCTCCGGCGAGGTCGAGGTCGCGGTGGTCGCGGCCGGCGTGTGCCACTCGGACCTGCACGTGGTGCGCGGCGAATGGGACGTGCCGATGCCGGTCGTACTGGGCCACGAGGGCTCCGGCGTGGTGACCGCGCTCGGCCCGGACACCGAGGACTCGGGCCTGGCCGTCGGCGACCACGTGGTGCTGTCCTGGGTGCCGGCCTGCGGCGCCTGCCGCTACTGCCTCGCCGGCCGGCCCGCCGCGTGCTCGCTGGTCGCCGAGGTGGTCGCGCCCAAGGGCGTGCTGTACGACGGCACCAGCCGACTGAGCTCGACCGACGGCGAGCAACTGCACCACTACCTGGGCGTGTCCTCGTTCGCCGACCGGGTGGTGGTGCCCGCCTCCGGCGCGATCAAGGTGCGCAAGGACGCGCCGCTGGACGCGCTGGCCCTGGTCGGCTGTGCGATCGCCACGGGGGTGGGCGCGGTCCGCAACACCGCGGGAGTGGAGGCCGGCGCGACGGTCGCGGTGATCGGCTGCGGCGGCGTGGGGCTCTCCTGCGTACAGGGCGCCCGGCTGTCCGGCGCGGGCCGGATCGTCGCGGTGGACGTGGTCGCGGACAAGCTCGACCTGGCGCGCACGCTGGGCGCCACCGACACCGTCGACGCGAGTGCGGTCGACCCGGTGGCGGCGCTGCGCACGTTGGTCCCGGAGGGCCTGGACTACGTGTTCGACGCGATCGGCAAGATCGCCACCACCGAGCAGGCCATCGCCGCGCTCGGTCAAGGTGGCGCGGCGGTGATCGTCGGCCTCCCGCCGACCGGCAGCACCGCCCGCTTCGACCCGCTCGCGTTGGCCGAGGCCGACCAGCGCATCCTCGGCTCGAACTACGGCTCGGTGGTCGCCCACCGCGACATCCCGGTGCTGGTCGACCTGGTGGTCGGCGGCTTCCTGGACGTCGAGTCGATGATCTCGGCCCGGCGTCCGCTGGAGGAGGCCGGGGACGCCCTCGCGGAGCTGAACGAGGGCCGTGCCCTGCGGCAGTTGCTGATCACCGGCTACCGGCCGGCGCCCCACGACCCGGCCGAGGCCGGCGTGGCCGGCTCCGACTCGGCGGCCTACGACGCGTACACCGCGTGCGTCGCGCCCCGGTCCGCCTCCGGCTCCACCACGCACGCCCCGTCCGCGTACGACCCCACCAAGCGCGAGGGCTGACCGATGACTACTCTCACCCCAGGCAATTCGGCCGGAAAGTCCGGAAAGGCAGCACCCGTGCCCGCATCCGCAGCCTCGCTCCCCTCCCCCGGCGCCCACTCCGGCCCGCCCGACGACGGCCTGGCCCGGCGCAGCGTGACCACCTTCGAGGTGGGCGCGCAGAGCGTGGCCAACGTCGCGCCCAGCGCGGTGATCGCGTTCGCGCCCGCGAGCATGGCCGCGTCCGCGGGCAACGGCGCGTGGTTCTCGTTCTTCCTGGCCATGGCCGCGGTGCTGGCGATCGCGTACTGCATCTGCGTGTTCGCCCGCCGCCGGGCCGGCACCGGCTCGCTGTACGCCTTCACCCGGCTCTCGCTCGGACCGGCCGGCGCGTTCGTGACCGGTTGGGCGCTGCTGATCGGCGCGGTGTGCATCGGCTCCGGCTCGCTCGCGGGCGCCGGCTACTACACCGGCCGGGCGCTGGACGGAATCGGCGTGGGCGCCTTCACCGGCGTGGCCGGTCAGGTGTTGCTCGACGTGTTGCTGGCCGCCATCGCGGTGCGGTTGACCATCGCGAGCGTGCGCACCGCGGCGCGGGTGGCGGCGACGTTGGAGGTGATCTCGATCGTGCTGATCGTGGTCGTGCTCCTCGCGGTGTTCTTCAAGAGCGGCAACGACCTGTTCGACACCGACCAACTCACCCTGAGCGGCAGCACCCTGGACGGCGTCGTGTTCGCGGTGGTCCTGGGCGTGCTCGGCTTCGTCGGTTTCGAGGGCGCGGCCTCGCTGGGGGCGGAGGCGACCGACCCGTACAAGGCGATCCCGCGTGCGGTGATGGGCAGCGCGCTGCTGGCCGGGCTGTTGTACATGTTCGCCACCTACGCGCAGGTGGTCGGCTTCGGCGGCCCCGACGGCCTGGTGGCCAGCGCCGACCCGATGGACGAGTTGGCCGAACTCTCCGGCCTGGGCTTCCTGAAGTTCTTCCTGCACGCGGGCTTCGCCGCCTCGTTCCTGGCGGTGGTGATGGCCTGCGTCACGGTCGCGGCCCGACTGCTGTTCGGCATGGCCAGGGAGGGCGTGGTGCCGGCCCGCCTGGGTCGCGCGCACCCGACGCACAAGACGCCCTCGGCGGCGATCCTGGTCGTCACGCCCTTCGTCGCGATCCCGACGGTGGCGGTCGTGCTCGCCGGCACCAACGGCCTGGACGCGACCACGTACATCGACACGATCGGCGTCTTCGGCTACATGTTGTCGTACGTCCTGGTCTGTCTGGCCGCGCCGCTGTTCGTCCGCAGGACGGGCGCCCGGGCCCTGGCGATCACCTGGGCCCTGGGCCTGATCGGCGCGGCGGCGATGGTCTACGTCTTCTACCGCAACCTGTGGCCCGTCCCGGAATCCCCGCTCAACGTGCTGCCGTACGTCTTCGTCGGCGCCCTGGTGGTGGGCATCGCCGGCTACGCGGTCCTGCGCGCCCGCGACCCGGAACGCGCCGCCCGCGCGGGCACGTTCGCCGACGACGCGGCGTAGCCGGTTCCGTCGCGCCCGCCGCCGCCCGCTCGGGGGCGGCGGGCGCGACGGACGCCCATCGGCATCAAAAACGGCAAATGGTAATCAATGCCCGGATACGCCGCCGGGCGGATTCCGATTCGCGGCCGGATTTCCCTGGACGTGAATTGACTAAACTTCGCGCTACCACGATTCTTGCGTTCGGCGGCCCAGGGGTGGGGATCCCGGTGACAGACCCGGGCAGCGGGGGCCGCCTTTTCGCGAGGAGTCGTTTCTTTCATGCATAAGACGCAGCGGGGTATATCCCGCGTGGCTTCGGCGTTCGTCGCCACCGGACTGGCCGCGGTCGCGGTCGTGGGCCTGGCGCCCACCGCGCACGCGGACGCCGACGCCGGCACCAAGCTCCGCTTCCGCGGTCACGTGGACGACACGGAGGGCTCGGTCCGCCTGAAGGGCTTCCCCTTCGGCGTGCAGACCGAGCTGATGATCCTCAGCCAGGAGCGCCGGGGGACGCCCGAGGTTCTGGTCTACTGCATCGACCTGGACACCACCGTCCAGGACCAGGCGGAGTACCGCGAGGGCACCTGGGGGGAGTCCTGGCTCCAGGACACCGCGAAGGTCGCGAAGATCAACTGGGTGCTGAACAACTCGTACCCCAAGACCGCCGACCTCGACGCGCTGGCCAAGACCGCGGGTCTGCCGTTGCACAAGGGCCGGGGCAAGGACAAGGACAAGAAGTTCTACGACCTCGACGCGGCGGAGGCCGTCGCGGCCACCCAGGCGGCGATCTGGCACTACAGCAACGGTGTCGACGCGAGCAGCAGCAACGACGAGGACGTCAACGCCCTCTACGCCTACCTGACTGGCCCGGCCAACAAGGGTCTGGCCACCGAGCCGGGCGCCGCGCTGGAGCTGTCGCCGACCACCAAGTCGGGCAACGACAGTGACACTCCGGGCGTCGGTCCGATCACCGTCACGACCTCCGGCACCGACCCGGTCGCGGTCAAGCTCGACGGCAACGTCCCGGCCGGCGCCTCGCTGGTGGGCAAGGACGGCAACCCGATCAACACGGCCGCGAACGGCACCGAGCTCTACGTCAAGGCGCCCAAGACGCCGGGCGAGACCAAGATCTCGGCCACCACCAAGGCCGGCATCAACATCGGCCGGGTGTTCCTGGGCAAGAACCGCAAGCACACCCAGACCCTGATCACCGCGGGCTCGCAGCCGTTCTCGGCCAGTGCCTCGGCCCAGGTCAAGTGGTCCCACCAGCCCGTCCCGGTGCCTTCCTCGGCGGCCAAGGAGGACTGCGTCGAGGGCGGTGTCACCGTCACGCTGAAGAACTCCGGTGACGGACCGGCCGACTTCAAGGTCAACGGCACCACGGTGAAGGTGCCGCCGAGCTCGACCAAGACGCACTTCGTCAAGGTCGCCGAGGACACCGACTACACCATCAAGGTGACCGGCCCGGGCAACTACTCGCAGACCTACACGAACAAGCTCGACTGCGTCGAGACGCCGACCGTCCCGCCGACGACGGCTCCGCCGACCAGCCTGCCGCCGGTCAACACCACGCCGCCGACCACGCCGAAGCCGCCCACCACGACCGCGCCGCCGGCCCCGGGCACGTCCGCCCCCGCGACCAGCGCCGCGCCGACCACCTCGGCACCGGCGACCTCGTCCGCGCCGCCGACGAGTGCGGCCCCGACCACCAGCCAGGGCCCGGGTACGGGCGCCCCCGCGACCACGGGCGCGCCGACGACCACGTCCGCCCCCGCGACCTCCTCGGCGCCGCCGGCCACCAGCGCGCAGCCGAGCGGCAGCACCGGGCCGACCAAGCCGATCGTGGAGCCCGGTACCGACGACCCGGCCGTTGTCGTGCCGTGGCTGCCCGTCGCCCCCGCGGGCAAGGGCAAGGACCTGGCCAACACCGGTGGTGACGACTCCGCCACCTTCCTGATCGCCGGTGCGGCCGCCGCACTGCTCGCGGCCGGTGGCGGCGCGATCTACTTCAACCGCCGCCGTGGTCGCCACCAGGTCTGACGTCCTCGACCCGGGCAACCGCACGACCGCTGAACCGGGCCGAGTCACCAGGTGACCCGATCCGATGACAAGGGCTCCGCCGACCCGGCGGGGCCCTTGTCGTTTTCGGCCGGCCGGACGGGCGCGATTCCCATGCGTATTCCTGCGAATGCAATCCGTGCTTTGTCGACAGCACGATTCATTTCCCTGGCGGGCACCGAAACGGCTCGATAATTCGAAAGAACTCGACTGGTACAAGATTGTGACGCGGGCACTCCGACGGCCGCGATTGTCACCGTCGCCGGGAATGATCCGACCCCTGGACGACCTGTACTCGACGACCGTTCGCTTCGGAGGGACCCCGACCATGTCGCACCGCATCATCAACCCCGACGGCCTGCACGACCCGGTGCACTTCGGCTACAGCCACGTCGCCGTGGCATCCGGGGAACTCGTGTTCGTCGCCGGACAGTACGCGTCGGACGCCGACGGCCATGTGAGCACCGACGACTTCGCCGAGCAGGTCGAGGAGTCCTTCGACAACCTGCGGATCGCCCTCGCGGCCGTCGGCCTGGACCTGAGCCACATCGTGCAGTTGCGCACCCACATCGTCGATCACGACTCGGACAAACTGGCCATCCTCGGCAAGGCGATCGGGGCGATCTGGGGTGACGTGCCGCCGACCCAGACGCTCAGCGGTGTCGCTTCGCTGGCCCTGCCGGAGATGTTGTTCGAGGTCGACGCGGTCGCGGTGCGCCCCTGACCCGCGCCCCGACATGCGAAGGCGCCGGCCGGGTGAACCACCCCGGCCGGCGCCGATCACGAACGGGTCAGGCCGGGACCAGGTGCGAGCGCTGGCGCCCCAGCCGATCGATCTCCAACTCCATCACGTCGCCCGCCGCCAGATACGGGAAGCGCCCGGACAGGGCCACCCCCTGCGGCGTCCCGGTGTTGACGATGTCGCCGGGTTCCAGCACCAGATACTGCGACAGGTGGTGGATCAGGTACGCCACGTCGAAGATCATGTCGGCCGTGGTCGAGTCCTGCCGGATCTCCCCGCCGACCCACGACCGCAGCCCGAGCGTCTGCGGGTCGGTGACCTCGTCGGTGGTCACCAGCCACGGGCCCAACGGGTTGAACGTCTCGCAGTTCTTGCCCTTGGACCACTGGCCGCCGGACTGTTCGAGCTGGAACGCCCGCTCGGACACGTCGTTGCTGATCGTGTAGCCCGCGACGTGGGCCAACGCCTCCTCGGGCGAGTCGAGGTAGCGGGCTCGGCGGCCGATCACCACGGCGAGTTCGACCTCCCAGTCGGTCTTGACCGCGCCGCGCGGAATCGACACGTCGTCGTAGGGCCCGACCACGGTGTGCGGGGTCTTGTAGAACAGGATCGGCGTGCTCGGCGGCTCGGCGCCGGATTCGGCCGCGTGTGCCGCGTAGTTCTGACCGATGCACAGCACCGCGCCGGGCCGGGCCACCGGTGCGCCGACCCGCAGGCCCGCGACGTCGAGCTCGGGCAGGGTGCCCGCCGCGGCGGCCTCGCGGACCCGCCGGACGCCGTCCGAGGCGAAGAAGGCTCCGTCGATGTCGGCGGTGAGCCGGCCGAGGTCGAAGTGGCGGCCGTCGGCGGCGAACAGTACGGGGCGTTCGTTGCCGGGTTCGCCTACGCGCATCAGGCGCACGGTGGTCTCTCCAGGGGTGAAGGTGTCGGTATGGGAGGTGAAGGAGGGTTCAGCCGACCCGGGTGAGCGCGTCCGGGCCGACCTCGTGGTCGAGCGCGGCGCCGGTGAGGTAGCGCTGCACCTCGGCCAGCACGATGTCGCCCTGCCGGCGGCGGCACTCGACCGTACCGGCGGCCCGATGCGGCGTCAGCAGCACGTTCGGCAACCCCCGGAACGCATGCTCGACGGGCAGCGGTTCCCGGTCGAACACGTCCAAGGCGGCGTCGATGCGACCGGTGGCCAACTCCGCGAGCAGCGCCCGCTCGTCCACCAGCCACGAGCGCGCGGTGTTCACCAGCCCGGCGCCGTCCGCGAGCAGGGCCAACTCGCGGGCCCCGAGCAGGTGCCGGGTCTCCGGCAACGACGGTGCGTGCAGCGCGACGATGCGACTGGTGGCCAGGAGTCGCGGCAATTCGACGAGTTCGACCCCGAGGTCGGCCGCTTCGGCGGCGCTCAGGGTGGGGTCGGTGACCTGTACCCGGGCGCCGAGCGCGCGGACCACCTCGATGTACGCCCGCCCGGTGCGCGACGCGCCGACCACGCCGATCCGGCTGCCGAGGATCTCGTGCCGCTCGGGCGCGACCGAGGCCGTCGCCCAGTCGCCTCCCCCGCGCAGCGCGTGGTCGTAGCGATGGGTTCGGTGCAACAGCGCCAGGGTGAAGGTCAGCGCGACCTCGGCCACCGAGCGGGCCATGCCCTGCCCGGCCTGGGTCACCCGGACCCCGCGGGCGAACGCGTCCGCGCCCACATACGGGGTGATCGCCGCGCCGGTGTGCGCCAACAGCCCGACCCGGGGCGCCGCCGCGAGCAACTCGCCGGTCAACCGCGGCATGCCCCACGACGACACCAGCACGTCCGCCCCCGCCAGGGCCGCCCGCAGCGCGTCGACGTCGGCGGGATCGTCCACCGGCAGCACCTCGGCCAGGTCCCGCAGCCGCTCGGCCACTCCCCCGGGCCCGGCCGGGTCCCGCGCGCCGAAGAACTCCGCGCGCAACCCGGGCGGGACGGCCAGCACGACCGCGGCGCGAGCGCCCGGCCCGGCGGCCCACGTCGGACTAGGCGAGCCAGGCATCGAGGTGCTCCGCCACGAACGCGTCGTCGGTCAGCCACGGATATGCCTTCGCCACCCGGGCGATCTCCTCGGCCTGTCCCGGCGACAAGGTCTCCGCCGGGTCCAGGCACCAGGTCCCGGCCAGCAACCCCTGCCGGCGCAACACCTCGTGCACGCCCGCGATGCAGCCGCGGAAGCCGCCGCGCACATCGAAGACCGCCGAGTTGGCGTCGGTCAACTCGGGTGCCTGACCGAGCAGTTCGACCATCATGCGGTGATCGCCGGCGCGCGCCCGGCGGACCCGGTCGAGCAGCGTGACCGCGCTGGAGGTCCAGACCGCCCACTGGCCGAGCAGCCCGCCGGCGAACCAGCGCGGCCGGTCGCCGGCCCGATACGGGGTCAGCAGGTCGGTGATGATCGCGTCGTCGTTGCCCGTGTACAGCGCGACCTCGTCGGCCCGGTCGGCGTCGGCCACCGCCGCGAGCACGTCCGAGGTGCGATAGCGGTCGAACGGTGCGATCTTGATCGCCGCCACACTGGGAATGTCGGCGAACGCGCGCCAGAACTCCGGGGTGAGGAACCGGCCGCCCACCGCGTCCTGGAGGTAGAAGCCGATCACCGGCAACACCTCGCCGACCGCCCGCGCCCGGTCCAACAGGCCCTGTTCGTCCGCGCCCGGCACGGCGGGACTGAGCAGCACCGCGTCGTAGCCGAGCGAGGCGGCGAGTTCGGTCTCGGCCACCGCCTGCGCGGTGTACCCGCAGGCGCCCGCCACCCGCACCACCGGGCGGCCCGCCTCGCGCGCGACCGTCTCGGCGGCCAGCTCCAGCACCGGCCGGAGCAGCCCGACCTCGGGCCGGCGAATCTCGAACTGCGTGGTGTGTACGCCCACCGCCAGGCCGCCCGCGCCGGAGGCGAGGTAGTAGCGGGTCAGCGCCCGCTGCCGACGCTCGTCGAAGCGGCCCTCGGCGTCGAGCGCCAGCGGGTGCGCGGGAATCACGGTGCCTTCGAGCAGCAGTTCGATCGGCGTGCGCGGGCCTGCCGCCGCGTCGGTCGAGCCGACCGCGTCGAGCCCACCGGCCGGATCGACCGGGTCCATCGAGCCGACCGGACTCGGGTTGTCCGTTGCGGAGTTGATCACGATGCCTCAGAACTTTCCGTCGCGAACCTGGAACTTGGTGGCCTTGCCGGACAGCGGATACCCGCGCCGGATCCAGTCCGCCTGCCAGGCCACGAGTGTGCGCAGGGGGACCTCGGGATAGCCGAACAACTCGTGGCACAGACTCGCGTCGGACAACAACGCGCTGCCCGACTCGGCTCCGGTCACCATCGCCTCCCGGCCGAACTCGGTGCCGAACATCGCCGCGAGGCGTCGTACGGACGCGGTCTCGGGGCCGGTCAGGTTCACCGTGAACGGTGTGCCCGCGTGCCCGAGCGAGCGCAGCGCGACCTCGTTGGCGTAACCCTGCCACACCACGTTGGCCTGACCCGTCGTCACATCCACCGGTGCGCCCGCGTGTACCGCCGCCGCGATGTCGGCGAGCACGCCGTAGCGCAGGTCCACCGCGTAGTTGAGCCGGATCAGCGCGACCCGGGTGCCGCGCGTGGTGGCCGCGTGGGTGAACACCCGCTCGCGGCCCAGGCACGACATCGCGTACTCGCCGACCGGCCCGACCGGGTCGGTCTCCACGCTGCCGCCGGAGCCCGCGTCCACCAGCGGGTACACATTGCCGGTGGAGAACGCGGCGATCCGCGCGTCGGGGTAGCGGCGGGCGATCCGGTCCGGCAGCGCGGCGTTGACGGCCCACGCGTGCTCGGGGGCGCCGGCCGAGCCGAACTTGGCGCCGACCATGAACACCACGTTGCCCGCGTCCGGGAGTTCGGCCGGGTCGCCGGTCATCAGGTCGAACGCGACGGTGTGCACGCCGTCGGCCTCCAGCGCCTTCGCCGCCGCCCGGTCCGACCAGCGCGAGACCGCGTACACGCGCGCGTCGGCGCGTCCGCCCGCGTCCAGCGCACGGCGGGCCAGCCGGCACAGACTCGGGCCCATCTTGCCGCCCGCGCCGAGCACGACCAGGTCGCCGTCGAGTTCGGCCAGGTCCGCGATCAGCGCCGCGGACGGGGTCGCGAGGAGTTCCTCCAACGCGGCCTCGCCGTCCGGGAAGGCGAGTCCCGCGGGTGTGCCCTTCGCTTCGGCCACAGCTACAGCCACCTCTCTCCTGACGGATGATCAGCCATGACGGGTGATCAGCCCTTGATTCCGGTTGCCGCCACGCCTTCGGTGACGTAGCGCTGGCCCACCAGGTAGGCCATGAAGATGGGCACGAACGCGACCACGGAGCCTGCCAGGACCACGTTGAGCGGCACGTTCTGCTGTTGCAGGGAGGCGATGCCGACGGTCAGCGTGCGCATGTCGGTGCTCTGGCCGACGATCAACGGCCACAGGAAGTCGTTCCAGTGCCACAGGAAGACGAACGTGCCCAGCGTGGCCATGATCGGCTTGATCAGCGGCAACACGATCCGGACGAAGATCTGGAACTCCGAGGCGCCGTCGATCTTGGCCGCCTCGAACAGCTCGTCCGGCAGTCCCTGGATGAACTGCCGCATCAGGAACACCGCTTGCGCGTTGGCCAGCGAGGGCAGGATCAGGCCCCAGTAGGTGTCGACGCCGTTCATCTTCGCGATCAGGACGAACGTCGGGATCATCGTCACGTGGTACGGGACCATGACCATCGACAGGAACGACCAGAACATCGCCTCGCGGCCGGGGAAACGCTTCTTGGCGAACGCGTAGCCGGCCAGCGCGGAGAGCAGCAGCGTGCCGAGCACGCCGACGATCGAGTAGATGAGCGTGTTGATCAACCACTGGGGGACGTCCTGCGAACCGAGGACGTCGCTGTAGGCGCTGGTGGTCAGGTTCCACGGCAGCAGACTGCCCGGGAACTCGACCGCGCCGGACGGCTTCAGGGACAGCACGACCATCGCGTAGAACGGGAAGATCGTGGCCAGCGCGACCACCCCGAGCAGCACGCCGCGCAGCACCTTGCCGCGTCGGGTGCCGCGCAACGCGTGCGGCACGGTGTCCTGTTCGCGGCTGCCGGCGGAGCGGTCGCGGCGCAACCGCAGGCGGGCGCGCGGGGGTTCGTGCTTCGCCGTCACGATCGGCGGCGGCGTGCTCTCGGTGACCTCGTGGGTATCGAGGGACATGGTCACTTCTCCTTCCCGATCACCAGGCGCTGGATGATCGCGACGATGAGCGTCAGCACGAACAGGGCCAGGCCGATCGCGCTGGCGTAGCCGAGATCGAAGTACTTGAAGCCGGCGTCGTAGAGCTGGAACACCAGCGTGTAGCTGGCGTTCGCCGGGCCACCGCCGGTCATCACGTAGACCGCGTCGAAGACCTGGAAGCTGGCGGTGGTCTCGATCACGGCGAGGAAGAACAGCGCGGGCTTCAGGCTCGGCGCGATGATGTAGCGAAAGCGCTGCCAGGGGCCGGCGCCGTCGGTGAGCGCGGCCTCCTCCAGCTCGCGCGGCACGTTCTGCAGGCTGGCCAGCAGGATCAGCATGCCGTAGCCGAACCGCGACCAGATGCCCACGATCGCCAGCGCGGGCACCACGAACACGTCGTCGGCCAGCCAGGATCCGGTGTGTCCGCCGACCCAACTCATCACCGTGGACCACGGGCCGTCGGTGGAGAAGATCCAGATGAAGACGGTGGAGGCGAGCACCAGGCTGGTGACCACCGGGAGGAAGAAGATCGAGCGGAACAACTTCGAACCGCGGAAGGCGCGTCGGGTCAGCAGGGCGAGCCCGAGCGCGGCGATGATCGTGCCGGGCACGGTGATCACCGTGTACAGCACGGTCACCTTGAGCGAGGACCAGAAGACCGGGTCGTCCCACAGGCGGGTGAAGTTGTCCAGGCCGGTGAACTTCGGCGAGTCCATCAGCGAGTAGTCGGTGAAGCCGAGCAGCACGCCGGCGATGCTGGGGCCGAAACGGAACAGCACGAACAGCACGAAGGCGGGCAGGACGAACAGCAGCCCGATTCGGGCCTCGCGGCGGGCGTGCGGCCCGCGTCGGCGGAGCCTGCGGGGTTGTTCCGCGACTGCGGCCACGGGGACCTCCTTGGGCTGAAGAGCGGATGGATGGGACGGGAAGCGGGGGCGGGGTGGGGGGGGCGGGCCGACCCGGCCCGCCCCCCCGGGGGGCGCGCCGCGCCGCCCGGGGGCGCCCAGGGGCCGGCGGGGAAGGCGGGC
>NZ_JBHZAV010000004.1:7552-98713 GCF_042754445.1 Embleya sp. NPDC059213 | reverse complement strand
GGTTGGGGGGCGCCGGCCGGCCGCGCGGGGACCGCGGGGGGGGGGGGGGGGGTTTGGGGGGGGGGGGGGGGGGGGGGGGGGGGGGCCCCCCCCCCCCCCGGGCCCCCCCACCGGGGTCAGCGCGCGAGCAGCGCGTTCGCCGCCTTGGCCGCGTCGTCGAGCGCGGCCTTGGGGCTCTTGTTGCCGATCAGCGCGGCCTGGATCTCGGGCGCGAGCACGCCCATCACGTCGCGCGACTTCTCCTTGAGCGGGCCGGCGCTCATCACGTCGAGCGTCTTGGCCACGTCGGCCTGGAGCTGATTGCCGGGGTAGGGGTCGGCGGCCGAGGTGCGGGCCGGGAAGTAGCCGTTGGACTTGACCAGCGCGAGGCTGTTCTCCGGCTTGGCGACGAAGGAGATCCACTTGCC
Source organism: Embleya sp. NPDC059213 (assembly GCF_042754445.1). Taxonomy (NCBI): domain Bacteria; kingdom Bacillati; phylum Actinomycetota; class Actinomycetes; order Kitasatosporales; family Streptomycetaceae; genus Embleya; species Embleya sp. NPDC059213. Next base: position 98,306 of record NZ_JBHZAV010000004.1, on the reverse strand, counting down.
CGCGGCGTCCTTGTTGGCGCCCTTGAGCATCGCGAACGAGCCGACCGTGCCGTAGCCCGCGGACTTGGCGTCCTTGAGCGGCGGCAGCACGACGGTGTTGTCCTTGCCCCAGAACTTGTCCACGTCGGCCGGGGTGTTCTGCCAGGTGCAGGCGACCTTGCCCTTGGCCACCGGGGTCTGCTCCAGCTTGGGCGTGGTGGTGACCTGGTCCTTGTCGGTGTAGCCCTTGTCCACCAGGGTCTTGAGGTAGCTCAGCGCCTTGACGCCGGCCTCGGAGTTGAACGCGACCGACTTGCCGTCGGCGGCGAACACGTCACCGCCCGCCTGCCACAACATCGGGTACCAGGTCAGGTTCAGCGTCTGTTGGGTGTCGCCGCTGTAGCTGGTGGCCTGGTAGCCCTTGTCCTTGAGCTTCGGCGCCAGGTTGAGCAGGTCGTCCCAGGTGGCCGGGTAGTTCGTCTCGCCGATCGCGGCGAACACCCGCTTGTCGCAGATCAGCGGGTTGGCGCTCATCAGCAGCGGGGTGGCCATCGGCTTGCCGTCCACAGTGACCGAGTCGAGCGCGGCCTTGCGGTAGTCCGCCTTGTCGGCGGCCGGCATGTACTCGTCCGCGGGCACCAGGCTGCGCTGGTACTTGGGCAGCTGGTCCGGCACCAGGTAGACCACGTCCGGGCCCTTGTTGGCCGCGATCGCGGTGGCCAGCGCGGTGTCGCGGTTGGCCCACGGGTAGGTCTCGACCTTGACCTTGTAACCCGGGTTGGCCTTGGCGAAGGCGTCGGTGAGGCCGGCCCAGTACTCCTTGTTCTTCGCCTCGTCGGCGATCACCGGGTACATCCACGTGGTGATCGACTTGCCGCCCGAGCCGGGCCCGGAGGAGCCGCCGCACGCGGCCAGGCTCACGGTGAGGGCGGTCGCGAGCACCGGGAGGGCGATCGCGCGGACGGTACGCGGACGGATGTTTCTTCTCATGAGGGTTGCTTCTCCTGACAGCGGGGTTTGACGGGGTGTCAGTTCAGGGGCCGAGGCGGTGGACCGGCCGCTCGCCCACCGCCGGAAGGCGGCGAGGGCGGGACGGCACGAGCGGCCGGGCCGGCTCGGGGGCTGCCCGACGGGGCGGGGGTCGCTCAACTCGTGGGTACGACCTCGGTGTTGCCGCCGTGTCGGGAGCGTTCGACGGCGAACGCGGCGAGGTGGCTGCCGAGCGAGTCGGCGCCGTCGGAGCGGATGTGCGCCCGGTCGCCGGTGGCCAGCGCGGTGACGAACGCGTCGATCAGCGCGGTGTCGCCGCCGCCGTGTCCGTCCGCCGCGTTCGACCCGGAGGCACCCGCGTCGTGGGTGACCACCTTGTCGTCGGCGAAGGTGTGCACGGTGACCCGCTCGCCGTCGCCGCGCAACCAGCCGTGGCTGCCGAAGATCCGCACCTGACGGTGCGTCTGCTCGGTGAACGCGGTCATCGTGAAGGTCGCGGTGATCCCGCCGGACAACTGCATCGCCACCACCTGGTGGTCCACCACGTCGTTGTCGCAGTGGTAGACGCAGCGCCCGTACGGGCCTTCACGCAACGCCCGGACCAACTCGGCCTGATCCTGCGGTCCGTGCGCCGCGTCGGTGACGTGGTTGATCGGCCACGCGTCGCCGGTCTTGCGCAGCGCCGGGAAGTAGAGCTTGGGTCCCGAGTACGGGCAGTCGGGTTCGACCGCGCAGTCCAGGCAGTTGCGTGCCGAACCCGCCGGCGCGTTCTCCGGCTTGAAGTGCGCGAGGCCGCCGAAGCTGGCCACGGTCTCGATCCGAGCGCCGGTGACGTAGCCGATCCAGTCCAGGTCGTGCGAGGACTTGGCCAGGATCATCGGCGAGGAGTCCGCCTCCCGGCTCCACGGACCGCGTACATAGGAGTGCGCGTAGTGCCACCAGCCGACCGGTTCCAGCAGGTCCAGGCTGACGATCGAGCCGAGCACGCCGGAGTCCAGCACGCCCTTCACCAGGTCGGTGTAGGGGGTGTAGCGCAGCACGTGGCAGACCGCGAACGGCACACCGGCCTCGGCGACTCCCTCGATGATCCGCCGGCAGTCCGCCTCGGTGGCGGCCATCGGCTTCTCGGTGAGGATCGCGTAGCCGGCCCGGGCCAGCGCCAGGATCGGCTCCACGTGTTCGCGGTCCTGGGTGGCCACGATCACCGCGTCCGCGATCCGCTCGTCCAGCAGTGCCCGCCAGTCCTCGAACTGCACGCTCGCGCCGGACGCCTGCCGGGCCGAGGCGCGCGGGTCGGCCACCGCGACCAGTTCGGCGCGGTCGGGGTGCCGATGGATCCAATCGGTGTAGGTCAGGCCCCGGTTGCCCGCACCGACGAGCGCGATCCGGACGGGTCGGTCGGTGCCGGCCGGTGGGCCGGTGTTCGTGGTCAAACTGGCGGCGGTCATGGTGCTTCCCGTGGTGCGAGGGGTGACTGCTGGTACGAGCGGGCCGCGGGCCCGGGGGTGACGACGAGTCAGAGGAGTTGGTTGCCGGCGGTGTGCGCGACGCGCGGGCCCTCGTCGGGCAGTGCGGTACGCGTGACGCCGTCCTCGACGCAGCCGCTGTGCAACAGCGCGCTGCTCCCGCCGAAGGCAGCGCCGGTCAGTTCGAGCCGACCGCCGACGAACGTGTTGCCCGCCGCGCGGTAGCGGTTGGGCCCGTCGGTGACCAGCACGTGTGCCGTGGCCGGGTCGGCGGTGGTGGACACGCAGCCGTCCAACTGCCAGGAGACCGTCCGGGCGCCGCCGGTGCGCGACAACAGCGCGCGGGCCGCGTTGGTGCCGCCGAGTCGGGTGCGTGACAGGGCCACACCCTGATCGCCGGTGCCCGCCAACCGCAGCCCGGTATCCCGCAGTTCGCCGCCCGAGACGGTCAGGGCGGCGCCGGTCACCGCGGTCGGTGCGGCGCCGGGGGTGCCGACCAGCGTGCAGTCGGTGAGCACGAGTCGACCGGCGTTCTTCAGGCTCGCGTTGTCCAGGCCCTTGAGGGTGACCCGGTGCAGGTGCAGTTCGCCGCTCACGTTGGCCTGGGTGATCTCGGCGTCCTTGCCGAGGGTGAACGTCGAGTCGGCGATCACGTTGGCGCGCTGCGAGCGGTTGGACGCCTGCGACACGATCAGCGGTCCGGACGCGGTGCAGCCGCGGATCTGTACGCCGTCGGCGTTGACCCACAACATCCCGGAGCCGGCCAGCGCCGGCTTCCCGATCACCTGCATGTCCTCCAGGGTCAGATCGGTGATCTTGACCCGGGCCACGAACCACGAACACACGTGCTTGCGCACGGTGATGCGCTTGGCCACCGAACCCCACGCGGCACCGGAGTTGGCGAAGGTCATCAGTCCCGAGTTGCCGGTGTAGACGAGGTCGTGCTCGAACTGACCGTGCGTCACGAACGGGCCCTGGTCGTCGCCGTCGCCGTGACAGTTGGTCACGTAGCAGTAGGCGGAGGCGGTCAGGTCGTTGAGATGCCGGCTGTTCGCGACGTGGCAGTCCTCGACGTGCCCGTACAGGCAGTAGATCTGCTGGGTCAGGTAGCCGGCGCCGCCCCACGTGACGCTGGCCGGGTTCTTCAGCGTGCACGCCCGGGTGCGGTAGTGGGTGCACCAGCGGCGCATCACCACCGGCCAGAACGTGCCGATCGCGTCCACGTGTTCGACGTCGCAGTGGATGGTGTACTCGTAGGCGATCGGGTGCGATCCGGTGTACTGGTCGCCGTCCTGGATGCCCTGGAAGACCATGTTGCGCACGTGGGCGCGATCCACCGGTTCGATCCTGGTCCAGGTGAAGGTACGGCCGGCGGCGAGGTCCCAGCCGATCTTGTAGCCGACCCGGATGTGCGTCGCGTCGACGAGCTGGGTGATCTCGACCAGGCGCTGCACCTCCTGCTCGTACTTGCCCTTGCCCGGCTCCGGATCGATGGTGACCGCCCACCAGTCGCCGACCTTGAACGCCGCGCTGTCCGGCACCTCGAAGACGTCGGCCAGGTCGGGCATCGGCTGGGACAGCTTGGCCTTGACCACCGTGTCGGTGACCTTGCCCTTGAAGTACAGGACGGCGCCGAAGGGGTTGTCGTGGGTGTTCTTCTCGATGCCGGTGGTGCGGACGGTGTGTCCGCCGAAGTCGAGGACGATCCGGGAGCGGCCGAAGGTGTGCCGCTTGACGAAGAGCAGGTCGCTGTGGGCTTCGATCCGGTGGATGTAGGGGTCGCCGACCATCGCGTCCAGGGCCGCGTCGGCGGGGACCTTGTCGTCCAGGATGCCGAACCGGCGGAAGTCCATCACCCCGTCGTGCACCTGGATCCACCGACCCTCGCGCCGGGGCGAGGCGGGGGCCAGCACGGTGCCGCCGTTGACCGGCAGGGTCGAACGCGGTTCCCAGCGCACCACCATGCCGCCGCCGTCACCCGCGGCGTGGTAGCCGGCGACCACGACGACGGTGTTCGAGGCGAGCCGGCGGGTCTCCAGCCGCAGCAGCGCGGCGACGGTGGCGACACCGGTGGGGACGTTGCCGTCCTCGTGCCGATCGTCGGCGGACGAGGACGCCGACGACGCGGCGGCGGCCGTACCCGTGCCGGCGGCGGCCAGGAGCAGACCGCCCAGGCCGCCCGCGGCGAGCAGCCGGCGACGGGAGGACGCGGCGGCAGGGGCGGGAGCCCGCGTCGGAACGGCGGTGGAAGTTTCGGGGGACGTGCTCATCGGGACCTCGGCCTTCGGCGGCAGGGGGGTGAGGATGCTTCCCGTGACACGTGCCGATGCGGCGTTCCCAACCGGTGGGAATCGCGCGGCGGATGGCTTGGGGTGGGTCGCCTCGGCCCGCTGACGGACCGTCGACCCCAGGGCCGCGAACCGGGCACGATTCGTGGCAGCGAACGTGCGGGCCCTGATGAGTCAAGGAACCTAGACCGGCTCGACGATCCCGGTCAAGAGCCCGTGGCGGATTTTCGTGGTCCGTGATCGGAGGAACACGATGGGGTCGAGTCGGATCGTCCCGTCTCGACCCCATCGGGTGCGATTGTCCACCGACGTGTTTCAGCCGGCGTCGATCTCGCCCTCGGCGCCCTCCGTGCTGCCCAACTCGCGGCTGACCCGCAACGCGCCGGCCCGGACCTGGCGGCCCAGTTCCTGGAATCGCCAGCCGGGCAGGTCCAACTTGAGCCCGGTGATGCTGATCGCCCCCACGCACAGCTCCCGGTGGTCGCGGACCGGACTGCCGATACAGAAGATCCCGTCCGCGTCCTCCTCGTCGTCCAACGCGTAGCCGGTCTGCCGGATGTCGCGCAGGTGCGCGAGCAGGGTCGCGGTGTCGGTGATCGTGTGCGACGTGCGCCGGGGCAGCCCCGAGCGCTCGATCACCGCGCGCGCCTCGGCCTCCGGCAGCGCGGACAGGATGGCCTTGCCCAGTCCGGTGCAGTGCGGCAGCTCGCGCACGCCCATCCGCAGGTCCAGGCGCACCCGCTGCTCTATCCCGACCTGGTCGACGACCACCGCGAGCCCGCCCTCGGGCACCGCGAAGCGCGCGGCCATGCCGGTCTCCCTGGTCAGTTCGGCCAGCACCGGTCGGGCCACGTCGCGCAGCGACACCTGCGACTGGGCCCGATCACCGAGCCGGGCCAGGCCCATCCCGAGCCGGTAGCGCCGGTTCATCCCTTCTCCGTCGTCCGAGACGAGGCCGTAGCCGCGCAGGGTCTGGAGCAGTCCGAAGGTGGCGCTCTTGGAGATCCCGCAGGCCTGACCGACCTCGGTGACGCTCATGCCGTCCCCCGGACCACGTGTGGAGAGCACTTCGAGGATGTCCGCGGCCCGGGCGACGGACTTCACCCAGTACTTCGACTCCTCGACATTCTCGTTAACGCTGTTCGACATAGCAGAACACATTACCGGTCCGGACCCCTTGACTGCTTTGTACATCCAAATGTAAAGTCTGGGACTGTTCGGTCCTGCCGAACAGTGTTCAGAAAACACGGTGTAGAGACAAGTGCAACAACCTGCGACGCGTGCCGAAGGCGGATGGCGCCGGCGATCCACGGCCTGGCAGGGCCGCGGATCCGAACGGTCACGAACGACGCAAGGAGCCCACCGATGAGTGTCGGCACAGCCGCCACCGACTCCCTTCCCGCCCGAGCCTTTCGGGTCATTCCGGGCGGGGTGAACAGCGGTCAGCGCCGGATCCCGGGTCTGACCGAGCTGGTCGTCACCAAGACCGGCGGCGCGACCTTCACCGACGCCGAGGGTCGGGTCTTCACCGACTACCACTCCGCGTTCGGCCCGCCGCTGCTCGGCCACAACGACCCGGACGTGCAGCGCGCGGTGAACGAGGCGGCGAGCCGCCTGGACCTGACCGGCGTGGCCGTCACCGAGGGCGAGGTCACCCTCGCCGAAACCCTGGTCGACCTGGTGCCCTCGGTCGAGAAGGTGCTGCTCACCAGCACCGGCAGCGAGGCCACCTTCCACGCGCTGCGGGTCGCCCGCGCGGTCACCGGCCGCCGACTGATCGTCAAGTTCCAGGGCTGCTACCACGGTTGGCACGACTCGGTCAGCCTGAACGTGATCTCCTCGCCCGAGGCGGTCGGTGCCCACGACCCGATCTCCACCGGCATCCTGCCCGAGGTGCTCGAAGCCACCCTGGTCCTGCCGTTCAACGACCCGGCCGCGGTGCGCGCCGCGTTCGCCGAGCACGGCCGGGAGATCGCCGCGGTGATCCTGGAGCCGATCCCGCACAACGTCGGCTGCCTGCTGCCCGAGGCCGAGTTCCTCACCACGCTGCGCGAACAGTGCACCGCACACGGCTCGGTGCTGGTCTTCGACGAGGTGATCACCGGCTTCAGGCACGACCTCGGCGGCTACCAGAAGATCGCCGGCATCACACCCGACCTCACCACGTTCGGCAAGGCCATCGCCAACGGCGCCCCGGTCGGCGCGCTCGGCGGCCGGGCCGACCTGATGGACCAGTTCAGCACCCTCCCGGGCGCTCCCGCGTTCTTCGCCGGCACCTACAACGGCCACCCGTGGGTGGTCGCCGCCGCCCTGGAGACGCTGCGCAAGCTGCGCGAGGAACCGGTGCACGAGCACGTGTTCCGGCTCGGCGACCGGGTCCGCACCGGCCTGAGCGAGATGTACACCCGGCTGGGCGTCCCGGCGGTGGTCACCGGCTACGGCTCGGTGTTCGTCACCTACTTCATGTCCGGCGGTGTCCCGCGCACCTACGACGACCTGCTCGCCAACGACGCCGGTCTGTTCATCGGCTACCGCCGTCGACTCCTGGAGCACGGCGTGTTCGAGCTACCGCTCAACCTCAAGCGCAGTCACATCTCGTACGCGCACACCGACGCGGACGTCGACCACCTGATCGCCGCGACCGAACTGGCCGTGCAGGACGCGATCAAGGACGGCGGGATCGGCGAGTTGGCCGGTACGTCCACGATGGGCGGCGCGATCGAGGGGACGGTCCGCTGATGTTGGTCGTCGACCGCACCCGACCCACCGGCCCGGCCGGCCGGATCACCCACGTCGAGACGCTGCTCCTGGGCACCGCGTGGCGCGACTTCGGCTACGTCCGGGTCCACACCGACCAGGGCCTGTCCGGCGTCGGCGAGATCACCCACCCGTACCGGGTCGCCGAGACCGCCGCGCTGGCCCAGGCGTTGGCGAACCGGCATCTGATCGGCGCCGACCCGTTCGACACCGAGGAGTTGTGGCTTCGGCTCTACCAGGGCGACTTCCTGCGCGGTGGCGACATCGGCGGCATCGCGCTGTCCGGCTTCGACCAGGCCATGCACGACCTGATGGGCAAGGCGCTCGGCGTCCCGGTCTACCGCCTCACCGGCGGCGCCTGCCGGGACCGGGTCCGGGTCTACGCGAACGGCTGGTACAACGGCGAGCGCGAGCCCGACGTGTTCGCGGCCAAGGCCAAGGAAACCGTGGCCAAGGGCTACTCGGCGCTCAAGTTCGACCCGTTCGGGGCCGGTCTGCACGAGCTCTCCCGGGCCGAACTGCGGCAGTCCGTCGAGCTGGTCGGCGCGGTCCGCGAGGCGATCGGGCCGGACGTGGACCTGTTCATCGAGGGCCACGCCAGGTTCGCGATGACCACCGCCTCGGCGCTGCTGCGCGCCTTGGAGCCGTTCGACATCGGCTGGTTGGAGGAGCCGATGCCGTGGACGCACATCGAGCGCTACGCGGAACTGCGCGCCCGCGCGCCGTTCCCGATCTCCGGCGGCGAGCACTTCCACAACCGCTACGAGTACAAGCAGTTGTTCGCCACCAACGCGGTGGACATCATCCAGCCGGACCTGTCCATGGCCGGTGGCCTCACCGAGGTGCGCAAGCTGGCCGCGATCGCCGACACGCACGGCATCATGGTCGCCCCGCACAACTCCAACTCGCCGCTGTGCACCACGGTTTCCGTGCACGCCTCGCTCGGGATCACCAACTTCAAGATCCTGGAGACGTTCGACGGGCTGTTGGAGCCGTACGTCTTCGACGCGGTGCGCGGCACGTTGCCGGTGACCGCCGACGGGCACGTGGAGATCCCGACCGCGCCGGGCTTCGGCGTCGAGTTGGACGACGACGTGTTCGCCGAGCACCCGCCCACCCACCGGTTCTGGAACATGTTCTCGGACGGCTGGGAGAAGAGGAACCGCACGTGAGCTCCCAGCGATCCGGCATCGTCGACGTGCACTCCCATCTGTTCCGCCAGTGTTGCGACTTCGACGACGCGTTCCGGGCCGAGTCGGCCCGCGCGCACGACGGCGAGGTCGACCTGACGGTGCGCTGGGCCGACTACGCGGCGTCCAGTCCGGCCGAAACCCGGACCGTCGTGGTCGGCGGCAAGGCCCGGCGCAGCGGCCTGTGGGTCGAGGACAAGGCGGTCGCCGAATACGTGGCCGGCCAACCGGATCGCCTGATCGGCTATCTGTCGATCGACCCGACACAGCCCGGGTGGCAGGACGAACTGCGCTTCGGGCACCAGGAGTTGGGCCTGCGCGGGATCAAGCTGATGCCGATGTACGCGGGTTTCGACCCGGGTGATCCGCAGTACGACCCGCTGTTCGCCTACGCCGAGGCCAACGGACTGCCGATCCTGGTGCACACCGGGACCACGTTCGTCTCGGCCGCGCCGATCGCCTACGCGCAGCCCCGGTTGCTGGACCCGGTCGCGATCCGCCATCCCGAGTTGCGGATGGTGCTCGCGCATCTGGGCCACCCGTTCGAGGGCGAGTGCATCGCGGTGATCCGCAAGCACCCGCACCTGTACGCGGACGTCAGCGCGCTGCACTACCGCCCGTTCCAGCTCTGGCACAGCCTGCGGCTGGCCCAGGACTACGGCGTGCTGCACAAGCTGCTGTTCGGCAGCGACTACCCGTTCACCACGGTGGACGCGTCGGTGGCGGGCCTGCGTGCGGTGGCCGCCGTACCCGGGATTCCCGGGTTGCCGCCGCTGGATCGGGACGCGATCGAAGAGCTGATCTTCCGCGACGCGTTGCCGCTGCTGGGGTTGTCGTGACCGGCACTGCGGCGCCCGGCGGGCCGGGCCTGCCGCCGGCCGGTGGGCCAGGCGCGAACTTCGCGCTGACCGATCGCACGGCCCTGGTCACCGGCGCCGCCGGCGGCCTGGGCCGGGCGTTCGCGGTCGCCCTGGCCGCGGCGGGCGCCGACGTCGTGCTCACCGATCGGCCGGGCGTGGATCTCACCGAGACGAGCGCCCTGGTCGAGGCCACCGGTCGGACCGCCCGGATCCGGCCGTTCGACCTGGCCGACACGGCCGCCTTGGCCGGCTACGTGGACGAGCTGCGGGCCGACGTCGGGCCGCTGCACATCCTGGTCAACAACGCGGGCACGGCCGCCCTGGAGCGGTTCAACGAGGTCACCGTGGCGAGTTGGCGCCGGGTGCTCGCGGTCAACCTGGACGCGGTCTTCTTCCTGTCCCAGCGGGTCGCCGAGCACATGATCGCGGACCGCGTGCCGGGCCGGATCATCGCGGTGACCTCGAAGAACGCCCACGTGGCCGAGGCCGGTCTGGCCCACTACAACGCCTCCAAGGCGGGAGTGGACCTGCTGGTGCAGAGCCTGGCGGTGGAACTGGCCCCGCACGGCATCACCGTCAACGCGGTGGCCCCGGGGATGGTCGTCACCCCCATCGACGGCGAATTCCCGCTCGATCGCGAGCCGTTCGAGGCCGCCTACCGCGAACGCATCCCGCTGGGCCGGTACGCCGACCCGGACGAGTGCGCGGGCGCCGTGGTCTTCCTCGCCTCGCCCGCCGCGTCCTATGTGACCGGCACCCGGATCGTCGTGGACGGCGGGGTGCTCGCCGATCAGTTGCCCCGGATGCGCTACATGCCGCCGTATCGCAACTCGCTCTGATTCACCGGGGCGTGCGGGTCGCTCTCCTGTGCGAGCGACCCGCGCGCCCCGAATACCCCCTTCGTGCACGGATCGAGAAAGTGAGCGGGACCCCCATGTCCTCACTCGGTTCTTCCCCTTCGTCGTCCCGCCGCCGGTTGTTGGCCGCGGGTGGCTTGGGCGGGCTGCTGCTCGCCGGCACGGCGGCCGCGGGCACGGCCTCGGCCTCCCCCGACGACGATCGCGACGGCGGGCGCCGCGAACTCTCGGTCGGCGTACCGACGATCGCCGCGCTGCTGGACCTGGAAACCCGCCGGCTGCCCGCCGACACGATGGTCCTGGTGGCCGGCTACCACGCGGCCGGTGACGGCGGCGGCATGGTGGTGCGCTGGGACCCGCGCTCGAAGCTGCCCGCCAACGGCGGCACCGTGCACGCGCTCGGCTCCTCCCGGCGCGAGGGTCGGTGGATCCAGGTGCACGACGGGGTGATGGACTTCCGCCGGTTCGGCATCCTGGACGACAAGGTCCCCGCCGACGCGGCCCTGGACGCGATGGTCGGCGACCCCTACATCCACCGGATCGAAGCCCACAGCGACCTGCTCTTCGTCAAGCGGCACACCTTCGGCCGCTCCCGGATCGTCCTCGACTTCGGCGGACACACCGTCCGCACCACCGGCATCGAGAAGAACACCCACGACAACCCCTTCGGCGCCGTCCTGTACTTCAAGGGCACCGTCACCAAGTCGGTGGTGAAGTATCCGCTGGCCGAGACCGTCATCGAACTCACCGACGCCTTCCCGGTCCCGGACTCGGGCGCGTTCAAGGTCGGCGAGTGGTGGACCGTCGAGATCGACCCGATCGCCGGCGGCGGCATCTACGAGCGCGAGTTGCAGAAGCTGGTCGAGATCACCCAGATCGTCGACGGCAGGCACATCCGGGTGGACTACCTCAACGGCTGGGAACTGGCCGCCGGGCGCGGCATCACCTGGACCCGGGTCGAACCGGTCCGACGCGCGGACGTACGCAACATGGTGTTCCTCGGCGCCGGCCCGAACGACGACGAGTACACCGGCTCGCATCCGATCGCCTACGAGTACGCGGTGCGCTGCGACGTGAGCGGGATCGAGGCCACCGGGTCGTTCTGGCCGGTGATCATGCGCCGTTGGTGCACCCACTTCCATACCGCGCGCTCGTCGCTGAAGAACCCGCCGACGGTGATGTACGGCGGCGCGGGCTACCTGACCCAGCAGATCTACTGCCTGTACGGCCGGGTCGAGGACTGCGTGTCGAGCAACGCCCGGCACCTGAACGACCTGACCGCGTCCGCCTACTGTCACGTGGTCAACTGCCACGGGGACGGCGACGACCAGGGCGGCAATCCGTTCACCACGCACGGCCAGTACGAGCACGACCTGCTCTTCGAGGGCAACTCGGGGCTGATGGACATCGCCAACTCCGGTGCTCTGTGGGGTACTTCGGCCAAACGCATCACCGTGCGCGACCACTCTTGCTCGTGGTTCGTCGCGGGTACGAAGATCACCGACCTGACCCTGGAGAACGTCCGGGTGATCCCCCGACCGACGTTCGACCCGGGCGGCACGCTCCAGGTGAACGCGGACGGCGTACAACTGCGCGGCTGTGTGGCGCGCACGTTCGCGATCGGGCAACGTTCGGCCCGCTCCACCCGGCCGAACGTGATCGAGGGGTGCACGTTCGACCTGCCCGCGAAGCAGGTGCTGGTACAGACCCCGGTGAGCAACACCGTGCACTTTCGGGACTGCACCCTCACCGGTGTGGACGGCGCGATCCTGCGCGGTTCGGGCGAGGTCGACTTCGACGGATGCACGATCGTCGGAGCCGGGCCCGCGGCCGCGCCGTTGGAGGTCGGCTCGGCCGTGTTGCGGCTGACCGCGAGCACGCTGACGGACACCGGCGTGCTGCTGTCCGCGGTGCGCGACCAGAGTGTGCACGTGAGTGCGGGCACCCGGCTGAGCGGCGGCAACGGCGCCGGCGCGCTGCTGTCCCGGGGTGCCGGAACGGGCGTCGTGCGCTGGCAGTTGCACGACGCGGCCTCGACCACCGACGGTGCGCACGCCCGACTGGATGCCGGGGTCAACCACTGGGTGGCCACCGGAACCCGGTTCACCGGCGGCCGGTTGGAGCTGCGCCCGCAGGCGTTCGCCGGCGTGTCGTCGATGTTGCACACCACGTGCGTCGAGGACGGTGTGGCCCGGACCGCGCTGCCCGCCGACGGGGCACGCGTGCTCACCACCGGGAACCTGGCGCTCTGAGATGCGACTGCGCACCACCACCCCGGCCGACGACCTCGCGCTGCACGCCCTGTGGGCGGTGGCCTTCCCGGACGCGCCCGACCTGCCGGCCCTGCACGCGCAGGACCCGGGTCGGCATCCGCGCACCCTGGTCGCGGCCGACGAGGACGGGATCCAGGCCGTGCTGCACTGGCAGCCCCGGCCGATCCGCGACGCGACGGGCGGGGTGGAGGTGGTCGGTTGTGTGGGCAGCGTGGCCAGTGCGCCCCGGGCCCGCGGCCGGGGGTTGATCCGCCGGTTGCTGGTGACGGCGATCGACGACATGACCCGGTACGGCTGCGCGTGGTCGCTGATGTTCAGCGGCACGCCGGGGGTGTACACCGGGTCCGGGTGGGAGGCGTTCCCGGCGCCCCACCTGCGCGGCGTGGCCGGTCCCGAGGCCGCGTGGGGCGACCTTCGGGTGCGGCCGGCGCAGCCCGCCGACCTGCCCCGGATGGCCTTGGCGCACGCGGCCGCGAACGCGAACCGGCCGCTGACCACGGTGCGTTCGCCGGCGGATTGGGTGCACCGGTTCGGCCACTGGTACGCCGCGCCCGCCCGGGTGTTGACCACCGAGGACGGAGATTACGCGGTGATCCGCCCGGACCTGGGCGAGGTGGTCGAGGTGGCCTGCGGCCCGGGCCGCCCGTACGCGCTGCCCGCGCTGTTGCGCGAGGCGCTGTGCGAACTCGGCGGTCCGGGCACGGTGGTGACGTTGCGGGTGCCGATCGACGCGGCGCTGACCCGGGCGATCGGCCCACTGTTGACCGAGGTCAGCACCGGCCACACCACGTTCGGCCTGGCCCGGCCGATCCAGAGCGACCGGGCGCGGGTACGCGCGACGGTCGACGCTCCCGGCGCGATCCACTGGCTGGGGGACTCGTTCTGATGTCCCGTCGGGACGACCACGAACCGCCCGGCTCGGCGAGGAATCACCCCGTGCCGCCGAGCCGGGCACCGATCCTGGTCGGTGGCGAACGCACGGTGGTGTGCGAGGCCGATCCGGACACCGGTGCACTCGCCGAGACCGGGCCGGCGCTCGCGGTGCGCACCGCCTACGCGGCCCGGCATCCGCGTCTGGACCTGGTCTACGGCGTGGACGAGGCACTCGACGGCTCGATCACCGTGATCGAGCCGAGCCGGCACCCGCGATTGCGACAGCGGGCCTCGTCGCGCGGCGCGATCCCGTGTCATCTCGCGGTCTGCCCGGACGGCGGGCACCTGGTCACCGCCAACTACGGCAGCGGCGACCTGATCGTGCACCGTCTCGACGAGCACGGCTCGCTCGCCGGCGTGAGCGAGCAGGTCGCGCTGCCGGGACCGGGTTCGCGGGCACACCCGGAGCGGCAATCGGCGGCGCACCCACACCAGATCGTGTTCGAGGACCAGGGCACGCTCACCGTGGTCGACCTCGGCGGCGACGTGCTGCTCACCTACCACCTGAGCGCGGGCCGACTGCGGCTGCGCTCGACCCACCGCGTCCCGACCGGCACCGGCCCGCGACACCTGAGCGGCCGTTGGCTGCTCGGCGAACTCGATCCGGCGATCCTGGCGCTGCCCGACCTGACCCGCCATCCGCTGCCCGCGCCGGGCCTGCCCTCGGCCATCGTCACCTCCCCCGACGGCGCGCACGTGTACGCCGCCAACCGCGGCCCCGGCACCATCACCACCCTGGCCACGGCCGCCCCGCACACCATGTCCGACCTCCCCGCCGGCGGCGCCGACCCGCAGGACCTGGCCTTCGTCGGCGACGTCCTGTACGCCGCCCTGCCGGACGCGAACGCGGTCGGCGCGTTCCGCCGCACGCCCGGCACCGGCCTGCTGCGCCCGCTCGGCATGGCCCTGCACCTCCCCGACCCACGCTGCCTGTTGCCGATCCGCCGGCTGTCGGCGCGGGCGGCCGAACCCGGGCCCGACCGGGTCGGGCCGAGCGCGGGAGTTCGCTCAGCCGAGTGAAGCCGTCCTTGGCGAATCCGGACCGCACGCCGCCGCGGAACACCTCCGGGACCGCGCTCGGCAGCGCCGCGTCCACGCCCGAATCACGCGTGGTGTGCACGACGTGTTCGATGCTCGCCACCGCCATCGCCAGGGTGTCCACGTCGCCGTCGTGCTCGTCCGCGTCCAGCCGCGGCGCGTAGAAGGCGAGGAAACCCGGCACCGGCCCGGCCGCAGCGTGCGGCAGGAAGTCCGCGGCCCACGCCGGGAGGCGCCGAGTCGGCCGCCCGGGTCTCCCGGAGCGAGCAACCGCTGCTGCCGGCCGGGGTGCACCGGACCCGGCCGATCGACACCTGGGAGCGCACCGCTGCGACGGCCGGCCGAGCGGAGTGCGGGTCAGCGCCCCTCGCCCGCCCGCACCACGCCGTTCTCGTACGCGAACACCGCCGCCTGGGTGCGATCGCGCAGGTTCAGCTTGGCCAGCAGCCGGCTCACGTGCGTCTTGACGGTCTGCTCGCTGACCACCAACCGCGCGGCGATCTCCGCGTTGGACAACCCCTGGGCGATCAGCGAGAGCACCTCGGTCTCCCGTTCGGTGAGTTGCTCGACCCGCCCGCGCGGCCCGCCGGTGGGTGGGCCGAGCCGGGCGAACTCGGCGATCAGCCGGCGGGTCACGGTGGGCGCGAGCAGTGCCTCGCCGGCGGCCACCACCCGCACCGCGTGCGCGAGTTGCAGCGCCGAGGCGTCCTTGAGCAGGAAGCCGCTCGCGCCCGCGCGCAGCGCCTCGTAGACGTACTCGTCCAGGTCGAACGTGGTCAGCACCAGGACCCGGGTCGTGCCGCTCGGATCGGCGGTGATCTCGCGGGTCGCGGCCAGCCCGTCCAGGACCGGCATCCGCACGTCCATCAGCACCACGTCCGGGCGCAGCGCGGCGACCTGCTCGACCGCGTCGCGCCCGTGCACCGCCTCGCCGACCACGTCGATCCCGGGCTGCGCGCCGAGCAGGACGGAGAAGCCCTCGCGCACCATCATCTGGTCGTCGGCGATCAGTACCCGGATGGCCATCGATGTCACTGCTCCTCGGTCGGCAGGAAGACGTCCACGTGATAGCCCCCGTCGGGAGTATGCCC
The DNA here is from genome assembly GCF_042754445.1 of Embleya sp. NPDC059213. Taxonomy (NCBI): domain Bacteria; kingdom Bacillati; phylum Actinomycetota; class Actinomycetes; order Kitasatosporales; family Streptomycetaceae; genus Embleya; species Embleya sp. NPDC059213. Next base: position 82,584 of record NZ_JBHZAV010000004.1, on the reverse strand, counting down.
GGCTTCGAGGGTGCCGCCGATCATCGCCGCCCGTTCGCGCATGCCCAGCACGCCGTGTCCGGAGCCCTCCCGCGCGGGCGGCCCGGGAAGTGGCGGGGGCTCGTTGTGCACGCGCAGGGCGATCCCGGTCGGTCCGTACCCGACCTCGACCCGCACCCGGGCGCCGGGCGCGTGCCGCAGTGCGTTGCTCAGTGCCTCCTGGCCGATCCGGTAGGCGGACAGGTCGACGCCCTGCGGCAACGGGCGCGGGGTGCCGAGCACGACGCACTCCACCGTCATGCCGGCCGCGCGCACGTTCTCGAGCAGGTCGGGCAGCCGGTCCAGGGTGGGCAGCGGGGCCGGCCGGGGCGGCTCGCCCGGCTCGGTTTCGGCCTCCTGTTCGGTGCGCAACAGGCCCAGTACGCGCCGGAGTTCGGTGAGCGCGTCGACCGCGTTGGCGCGGATCGTGACGAAGCTTTGGAGCAGTTCGGGTGGTGGGTCGTCGACCCGATACCGGGCCGCCTCTGCCTGGATCGCGATCACCGACATGTGATGCGCGACCACGTCGTGCAACTCGCGGGCGATCCGCGCGCGTTCCTCCAGAAGCGCACTGCGCTCGCGCTCGGTGGCGGTCAGCTCCGATTGCACGGCGAGTTGGCGGCGCGCGTCGCTGCGGCCCCGGAAGGCGACCACGACCACCATCACGATCGCGGTGATCACCGCGACCGCCGGCATCGTGCCCCAGTGCGAAGGGTCGTGCTGCGCGTTGCGGACCAGCACCAGACCGAGCAACGCGGTGATCATCCACGTCTCCACGATGATGCGCAGCCGGGCATGGAAGGCCACATAGGCCATCACCACGACCTGCGCGAAAACACCCACGGCCGTCCACGGCCACTGGATGTGGTCATGCCCGTTCGACTCACCGGCGAGGGCGCACGCCACGGTCGCGCCGAGCGACATCCACCACGCGACGAGTGGCCGTTGCGGCGCGAGCAGGATCGGCGCACCCGCGGCCAGGCCCAGCGCGAAGGCCAAGCCGCCGGACACCCCGGGGTAACCCGCCAGGACTGCACCCTGAATGCCCACGGTGAGCACGACCGCCACGTAGAGCAGGCCGCGCGCGATCCCCATGCTGCCGAACGGGGCCGGCGGGCGCTCGGTGCGGACCCGAACGTCGAACAGGTCCTCGCGCAGCGCGGTCAGCCCTCGGTTCATCCGACCGACCCAGGCCGCACCGCCGCCGGGCTCGTCGATGCGCCCGGCATCAACCGCTCGCTTCGCTCTGCCCGCCTCGACACTCACCCGCAGCACGCTACGAGGCACGACCGGTCCACGGCATCCCCGCCCCGGGGGATCCCGGGCGTCACTCTCAGGAGCTACGCCGGGAGTCCCCGGGGCCGCGTCCGCCCGCCTCCCAACGATGGAACACCGCCCACAACCCGAGCAGCACCCCCGCGAACACCGGCATCCACCCGATCCGGGCCACGATCCAGGGCAGGTCGACCGGCGCCGTGCCCAGACCGGGCAGCCCGCCCAGCGCGATGCCGAGCCAGGTCACCGCGAGCATCGCGCTCTGGTGCCACAGGAACACCGTCATCGCGGAGAGGTTGACCAGCGCGACCACCGCCCAGGTCCGCGGCCGCCGGCCCAGCGCCCGCCGCAGCGGGGCTCGCACCAGCAGCGCGAGTCCGCACTGGGCGAGGCCGAAGGCGACCGCGGCGAGCGTGGGCGGGTTCAGGTTGGAGATCGGCTCGCCCGGGACGCCCACCATGCTCACCGGATAGCCGCCGTAGCGGATCAGCCCGGCGCAGGCGAGCCCGCCGACCACCGCCGGCAAACCGCCGAGTCGCTCGATCCGGGCCCGGTGCGGCCCCGCCCAGAGCACCCCGAGGCTGTACGGGACGAGCCAACCGGCGAGCACGTTGACCCAGCCGACCACCGCCGGTCCGTCGGCGGCGAAGCGGGTCAGGTCCACCACCAGGACCGTGCCGACGGCAAGGACCGGTGCGGCCCGGCCGAGGCGGACCACGAGCGGGGTGAGCGCGGTCAGGCCGGCGTAGACGAGCACGAACCACAGCGGCGACACCACGAGTCTGCCGACCGTGTGCAGGGTGTCCCCGGCCACGAAGTCGGCGAGCACCGCCATCACCGCGGTCCACGCCACGAGCAGCGCGGCGATCGGCCGGCCGAGCCGGATCATCCGCCGCCGGGCCCACCGGCGGTAGCCGTCCGCGCGTGCCCACGACCGGGCGGCCACGTACCCGCCGACCAGGAAGAACACCGCGAGCGGCTGGAGCAGCCAGGTGAGCGGCGCGTAGTCGGGCAGGTGGCGCAGCGGGCTGTCGGTCTGCCAGTGGTCGGCGCCCGCGGACACGCCCGTGACGATCCAGTGGCCGAACACGACACCCAGGATGGCGATCGCCCGCAGGCCGTCCACCTCGCGTTCGCGGTCCGCCGGTGTCGCCTTCTCGATCCGTCGCACCAGGACGCCGGGTTCACGCATGGGTCACCTCCGTGGCGCGGCCGCGCGCGATCAGCGCGAGGTTGTGCAGGGCCGGCCCACCGGGCCGCAGGTAGTCGGAGTGGCCACCGCCGCCGGCCGCGAACTCGCGGGCACCGAAGCCGCCTCCGGTCGGGTCGGCGCCGAAGCCGACGGTGGTGTCGAAGAACGGGATGCGGACGTTGGGCACCAGGTCGATCCAGTCCGAACCGCCCCGCCCGGCCCAGACCCGGGCGCCGGTGCCCAGGTCGTCCCGCTCGTCCACGCCCAGGCCGGGACTGCCGAACACGGCCAGGTCGGCGACGTCGATCCGGGAGACCGCCCGCCCGCACACCACCGAGCCGTACGAGTGGCACAGCAGCGACACTCCGGCGGCGGGCGCCACCGCGTACAACCCGGCGACGAAGCGGCGCAGTTCGCGCGCCCCGTCGTCGGCCCGGCCGGTGGTCAGTACGTCGAGGCTGATCGTGCGCGGCGGCGAGTAGCCCAGCCAGGCGATCACCGCGACCCGCGCGTTCGGCTCCTGGGCGCGGATCTCGTCGTACAGCGCGCGGGCGCCGCCGGCCGGCGTGGAGTACGGCTTGTTCCCGCGCGTGTCGAAGTGGTCCAGGTCGCTGTCGCTGCCCGGCACCACGATCGCGATCCGGTCCGCGCCGGCCAGGTCGCCGAGTACCTCGACCGCGCGGACCCGCCCGGCGCGGCCGTCGAAGGCCAGGAAGCTCCGGGCCGGGTCGGCCATCCGCGCGAGGTGGTCCGCACGTGCGGTGTGCCCGGTGTCCCGGGCCAGACCGGCCGCCTCCGCGATGGCCCGCTGGTTGGCCGCGTAGCGCTCGCCCAGGGTCGCCGCGGACATCGCTGGCAGCGTCGGCGGGTTCGGCGCCGCGGCCTCCGCGACACCGACGCCGGGTCCGGCCAGCGTCCCGGCCACCAGCGCCGCGACCAGAGCCATTCGCAGCCGACCACCCATGTCCCGCTCCCGTCCTCGAAGTACCGGACACGAAGCTAGGAATCGGCGGCGGTAGCCTGCGTCGCACCAGGGAGTGGACCTCGGGAGTAGCTCTCCGGGACTACCCGGGTCGGTCGGCGGCCGCGAACACGGACGAACCACCGAAGCCGTGCCCGCCCGCGGCAACCGGCGCCGCCGGCCGGGCGCGGGGAACATCGGGTCGAGTCTCAGGTACCACCCCGCCTCTCCTCCGCTGGGGTGACGCGCGCCGGCCCAGGCCGGCTACCGTGGAATCCGTGACTTTTCGCCCCGTCGAGTCGATCCGCCGCCCGTTCCCGTCCTGGTCCGCGGCCCGCCGCTCGTTCGCCTTCGACGTCACACTCGCCGTCTCGATCGGGCTGCTCACCTCGGGGCTCAACTTCGCCCAGCACCTGCGGGATGGCGGCGACTTCACCGACACCGGCGCGCAGATCTCGTTCCTGGTCGAGCTGACCTCCGGACTGGTGCTGATCATCCGGCGCCGGCATCCGGTGTTGTGCGCGTGGATCGCGGCGCTCACGCTGTTGCAGGAACAGGCCCTGGGCGGTTGCTTCGCGGCCTACGCCGTCGCGGTGTACGTGCAGGATCGGCGCAGGATGTGGCTGACCATCGGGGTGCTGTGCGTGGCCACCTGGCACCCGTGGGACTGGCGGGATCTGGGCAACGGCACCGCGAACATGCTCGTGATCCTCACCCCCGCGTGCTACGGCCTGTACATCGCCTCCCGCCGCCGACTCTTCGCCGCGCTCGGCGAGCGCGCCGAACGTGCGGAACGGGAGCAGGAGTTGCGCGCCGAGCAGGCACGCGAGGAGGAACGCAACCGGCTGGCCGGGGACATGCACGACATCGTCACGCACCGGGTCAGCCTGATGGTCCTCCAGGCCGGCGCGATGCGCTTGCGCGCGCCCGACGACGCGACCCGTACGGCGGCCGAGGACCTGCGCTCCACCGGCTGCCAGGCGCTGGCCGAACTGCGGGACCTGGTGGCGGTGTTGCGCACCGCCGAGGAGCGCACCGCGGGCGCGCCGGTGGAACCCGCGGTGCTCGACCTGTCCGCGCTGGTCGACGAGTCGCTCGCGGCGGGCGTGGACGTGCGCCTGGACGTGCGGGGCACCGTGCGACCCGCCTCGCCGGTGGTGGTGCGCACCGCGTATCGGGTGGTCCAGGAGTCGCTGACCAACGTGCACAAACACGCCCCCGGCGCCTTCGTTCGCATCCTGCTCCGGTACGGCCCCGCCGAGTTGCGGATCACCGTCACCAATACCGCGGCCACCGGTCCGCGCGAGATCGAACTGGGCTCCGGCGGCACCGGCTTGGTCGGGCTGGCGCGCCGGATCGAGTTGACCGGTGGCAGCTTCGGCGCGGGCCCGCGTCCGGACGGCGGTTTCGCCTTGGACGCGCGGCTGCCGCTGGCGCCGACCGAATCGACCGAATCGGCCGAATCGGCCGAGCCGACGGATCCGCCGGCACCGACCCCGGCCGCGCCGGAGCGGTCGACCCGGGAGCCGGAAGCCGCGCCGAGCGCGGTCGACCGGCCGACTCGATCACGCGCGCTGCGGGCCGCCGGCCGAGCAGGGCGTACCGGCGGGCAACGCGCACAATCGGAACCGGAATCGCCACCGGGAGTACTCACCGGGTCACACCCCGAAATCGGTTGATACCCGGCTGATCCGTCCGGGCCGGATTCCGCATCCTCGACACGTGTCACCGGCGCTTGGGTGTTGACTTGACCGGCCCCCGGATGGACCCTCGGGCCAACCACCTCGCGAGCCGCCGGCGGCGGACGCCGACTCGGCAACGCACCGTCCAGGCACGCCGTCACGTCGTGGACCCGGGAACATCCACCGGTCCCGACGCAGCACTCGCATCGCGATCCACCGGCACCTCGGCACCGCAGCAGATCGATCGTCCGGAATCGGAACCTCCGCTTCCGCATGTCGAATTCCCCCGGGCTGCAGGCCCTCGGGACGCCCGGAAAGGCGACCTGATGCCACGACCGAACCCCATGAATCCGAACCGCGTGAACTCGAAGCACGGGCACTCGAACCACGTGCGTCCGGACCACCCCACCGACCCCCCGACCCACCCGTCGAGCCCCGCGTCCGGCGCGCCCTCGCGCCGCACGCTCCTGGGGGGCCTCGCCGGCGCCGCCGCACTCGCGGCGACCCAGTGGACGCCCGTCGGTCTGATCCCGGCGAGCGAGGCGGGCGCCGCGCCCACCCCGCCCGACTTCCCGACCGGCATCACCCTGGGCGTGCAGCAGTACCGGAACTGGTCCGGTGAACTGCGCGCGGACGACGTCTGGACGGCGGTGCCCGCGCACCCCTCGGATGTGGTGATCCTGGCGAACTGGGCCCGGGCCAAGGGCTATCGGCTGCGCCCGCGCGGAATGAGCCACAACTGGTCGCCGATCCTGATCCCTACCGGCGCGGACACCTCGCACACCCTGATGGTCGACACCACGCAACATCTGACCTCGCTGGTGGTCAACCCGGGATCGCCCACCACGGTGACCGTCGAGACCGGGTGCAGCGTCGAACGGCTGCTGACCGCACTGGAACAGGCCGGGCGGGGGCTGATCGCGACCACCGCGCCGGGCAAGCTGAGCGTGGGCGGTGTGCTGGCCATCGGCGCGCACGGCAGCGGGATCCCGACGCCGGGCGAGACGTTGCCGCAGGGCGGTACGTACGGCACGCTGAGCAACCTGGTGTTGTCGCTGACCGCGGTGGTGTGGAACCAGGCCGCCGGCGCGTACGTGCTCCGCACCTTCCAGCGCAACGACCCGGAGATCGGTCCGTTCCTGGTGCACCTGGGCCGTGCCTTCGTCACCGAGGTCACCCTGCAGACCAACGCGAACCAACGGCTGCGCTGCCAGAACTTCTACCACGACCAGATCGGCACACTGCTGGGCCCGGCCGGCGGCGGTGGCAAGAAACTCGCCGACTACATCCGCGATTCGGGTCGGGTCGAGGTGATCTGGTTCCCGTTCACCACCGTGCCCTGGCTCAAGGTGTGGAGCGTGGCGCCGAGCAAGCCGTGGGTCTCCACCCGGGTGGACAATCCGTATCCGTACACGTTCGCCAACTTCGTCACCGAGGACCAGGCGAAGTTCCTGGCCGACATCGCCACCGGCAACGTGGGCGCGACCGAGGTGTTCACCAACGCCGAGATGGCGGTCGTGGGTTCGGGCCTGATCGTGACCTGGACCTGGGACATCTGGGGATGGTCGAAGAACACCCAGCTCTTCGTCGAGCCGACCACGCTGCGCATCCACGAGGGCGGCTGGGCGGTCTTGACGGCGCGGGCCAACGTGCAGCGGGTGCTCAACGAGTTCTTCGTCCGGTACACCGGCCTGTTGGGCGCATACAAGGCCAACGGCCAGTATCCGTGCAACAGTCCGATCGAGCTTCGGGTGACCGGCATCGACCGGGCGAGCGAGGTGGTCACCGCGAACGCGGTCGAACCGACCCTGTCCGCCGCCCGGCCGCGCCCCGACCACCCCGAGTGGGACACCGTGGTCTGGCTGGACGTGGCGACCCTGCCCGGCACGCCCGCCAACCACGACTTCTACCAACAGATGGACGCCTGGATCTGGGGCAACTACACCGGCAACTACGCGTGTGTGCGGCCGGAGTGGTCCAAGGGCTGGGCGTACGGGGTCGACGGCGCGTGGACCGACACGGCCGCGGTGACCGGTCGGATCCCGAATTCCTTCCGCACCGGGCTGCCCACGACGAGCAACTTCGACGCGGCCCGGGCCACGTTCAACAAGTACGATCCGGGCCGGGTCTTCTCCAACACCTTCCTCGACCTTCTCCTGCCCTGACCCACCCGCCCGATCGTCACCCGCCGGCGTCGCCGCTCTCGTGCCCGTTCTCGTTCGCGTCGAGCCAGCCGTCGTCCAGTGCGCCGTTGTCGTCGTGTACGACGAACTCCCGTTCCACAGAATGGATTTCGTATTCGCCCAGCGCGGCCACCAGGGCCGCCGTCGCCGCGGCGGCGGCCTCGTCGCCGACCCGGTGGCAGCGCTGGGTGACGAACCGCTCGGACCGTCCGTCCGCCCGCACACGGCGCGCGTTGTACGACAGATGCGCGCCGTGCCCGACCACCGCGGCGGCAAGCGCGGCCGGGTCGACGTCCCCGGTCAACACGAGCTTGAGGTGATGCTCGAAGTACGACTCGGGCCCGAGCGCGCGCGCCGCCGCGTCCGTGCGCGGCACGCCGGGGTGCCACGGCGCCGCCTCGATCTTGATCCGGGTCACCGAATATCCGTCCCGGCGCAGCTCCGCGGCCAACGCGGCGGCCCGCTCGCGGGCTCGGGTCAGCGTCGTGGTCGCCCGCTCGGTCAGCATCGGCTGGGACACCGTGCGCCCGCGCGCGAGCACGATGTGGGTCAGGCCCACCCCGTAGCCGCCGGCCCGGCGGGCCAGCGTGTCCACATCGTCCGTACGCACCGTGACGTGCGTCTCGAACTCCCCGACCAGGTCGGCGGGGAAGGCCCGGGGCGGGTCGCCGATTCGGCGGGCCCGGCTGCTCTCGGTGGCTTCGGTCGACGCGTGCACCGCGCCATCCTCCCAGGTGGCGATCGCCCGCACCGGCAATTGCCGGGGCGGCGCGGGAGGGCCGCCGATCCCCCGGGACGGCGCCCCGGCCCGCGTACCGGACCGCGATCAGCTCTGTTCGGTGCGCAACAGCCGCAGGAACGCCTTGATCCCGGAGATCACTTCCCGGTTGTCGGTCAACTGGCTGATGGTGTCCTCGAATCGGCGCCCGAGCGCGTCGATCTTGCGGTCGGCCGCGTGAAATTGCTCGGTCGCCCGCTCGGCGTCCTGCCCGGTCGTGGTCTTGAGCAGCGCGACCGTTTCGATCAGCACGGTGGTCCGCTCGTCCAGCCCCTCGACCCTGCGCTCCAACGTGGTCACCCGGTCGATCAGCGCGAGCACGTCCTCGCGCGGGTGGGTCACCTCGCGCAACATGCTCCGCAGCCGCTGCCCCAGGTGCTCCAGGTATGCCTGGCCGGGTCGGAACAGGGTGCTGAGCAGGTAGAACCCGGCGAACCAATAGCCCACCACGCCACCGGAGATCCAGGTGATCAGCGCGATCACCGCCGCCGAGACGACATGCGCGCCGATCGCGCCCCACAACAACCGACGGGCGATCCGACGTGCCTCGGGTTCACGCGCCTCGGGGACCGCGAGCCCACGCTCCCGGCTGATCGCGATCTCCCGGATCAACCGCCGGGCCTGGAAGTGCAGGTTCCACGGCACGGTCAGCACCATGATCAACCAGAACAGGCACAACGCACCCGCGCCCAGCGACAACAGGTCGGCCAACGACGTGTCCTCGACGAAATACAGGACGATGCCCAACACCGTCGTCCCGACCAGCAGCAAAGCTCCCAAACCTTTGGCCGCACGCACCCGAACTCCACTCCCCCACCCGGCGATCCGGCCACCCCGAGTGGCGACCTGCTCGGACTGTAGGGCACGCCGATCGGCCCCGCCGCGCCGCGGGGACGTGCGGGTGCACCCGCACGCGGCAGCCCCCCGCGTGCGGCCGGGAGTCTAGTCGCGGTCCGGTATCCAGGACCCGTGGATGCCCGCCGGGACCCGGCGCGGGAGTTCGACCGTCGCGATCGGTGCGGCGGTGATGTCGCGCGCATCCAGCACCAGCAACTCGGAGCCGTCCCGGGCCAGATCGCCGACCACGGTCAGCAGGTAGCCGTCGTCCTCGGCGGTACCGGCCGCGGCGGGTACGAACACCGCCTCGCCCGGCATGCGCCCCGGCCCCTGACCGGCGACCTGCCGCTCCCCGGTGCTCGCGTCGTACTTGACGATCGCATGCTCGTGCAGCCCCGCGCCGGGAAAGGCCAGCGCGTAGTCGAACCGGTGCGGTCGGCCGGTCCGGCGGGCGTCGATGGTCGGGAAGTCCACGACCAGCGAGTCGAGGTCCTCCTCGCCGGCCACGCCGGAGACCGGATCCAGCATCCACCGGTGCCGGATCGCGCCGATCAGCGGCGTCTGCGGGTGCCCGGGCGCGCCCACCCACCACTTCCAACTGCTCTCCCAGGAGGAGCGATCGAAGCGCGGCCCCTCGACCACGATCCGCCCGCGCGCGTCCTCGTAGGCGTTGGCCACGTGCAACAACATGCCCGGCGCCACGTCGTACCAGGTCGCCGCGGCCGGCCCGGTCCTGGGCATCACACCGATCCGCGGCGCGTAGGAGTCGCTCCACCGGTACGGGATGCCGGAGTGTTCGGCCGGGTTGAACACCACCGGCAGGTCCAGCCAGACCACGTGCCGCTCGGTCAGGCCGAAGTCGTGCATGAGGCAGGGGCCGGCGCCGGGAATCACCTCGGCCCGGGTGATCGCGCCCGCGGCGGACGCGACGTAATAGGTCAGAAACGGCGGGAACGGCGAGTAGCCGAAGAAGTGCAACTCACCGGTGACGGGGTCCTCCTTCGGATGCGCGGTCATCGCGGTGGTCAACCGACCGGCGAAGTCGTACGGGCCGACCGTTGCCAACTCGCGGGTCACCTCGAACGGGACGTTGGCCTCCTGGAGCGCGAGCAACCGACCGCCGTGCTCGACGATGTGGGTGCCGGCGACGCTCGCGGTCCGGTCCACGCTGCCGTCCTCGCGTTGGAACGGCGCGCCGTCCAGGGCGGGCGTGCGCACCCAGCGGTTGCGGTACCACTCGGCACGCCCCTCCCGCAGCCGTATCCCGTGCAGCATGCCGCTGCCGCGAAACCAGTGGGTGGGCACATCCCCGGGTTTCGGGTTGTGTCCGTTCCGGAAGTATCGACCGTTCAACTCGGCCGGCAGCGTGCCCCGCACGGTGAGGTCGAACCCGCTGATCTCGTCGGCGACGGGCGCGAAGTGGCCGACGAGGTAAGGCTTTTCGAGGTCCGGCGGCGTGCCGTTCATGCGCAGGGCTCTCCCTTCGGAGGGGACCGGCCGGATCCGGGCGGTCGCCCGATCATCGAGTTACGATCAGTCGCGCCAGTTATGCATACTGACACTCGCCATCGCTGATCGCAGGCTCGACGCAAGGGCACACCCGTGACCCCCGCCTCTCCGTCCGGCCCGCGGGGCTCGCTGTCGCGAGCAGACGCGCACCGAGATCAAGGCGATCGCGGTGCGGCAGTTGGCCGAGGGTGGCACGAAGGCGGGGCCGGCCGGCGCCGGCGGCGCGGCCGGCGAAGCGCGACACGCGGGTCCGGCGCCGGCCGGCGCGGTGCTCGTGTGGACGCAACCGCACGGCGTGATCGGCCTGGAGGTGGCCGGTCGGTTCACGGGCATGGGCCACACCCCCACACGCTGCTCGGCACCGCCCTGGACCTGCTCGCGGACAGTTTCGCCCCGGCCCGACCCCCGGCCGGACCGAACACGAACACGCGAAGGCGGGCCGGGACTTACCGTCCCCGGCCCGCCGACCATCCGTGTGCACGCCCTACCGCGCGCCCAACTCCTCGCCGAGCGCGCTCGCGAACGCCTCGATGTCGCCCTCGGTGGTGTCGAAGGACGTCATCCAGCGCACCTCACCGATCGACTCGTCCCACGTGTAGAACCGGAACCGCTTCTGCATGCGCTCGGTGACGTCCGGGGGCAGCACCGCGAAGACCGCGTTCGCCTGCGGCATGCGACTGAGCGTCACACCGTCCAGGTCGACCACCTTCTCCGCGAGCAACGTCGCCATCGCGTTCGCGTGCCGGGCGTTGCGCAGCCACAGGTCACCGGCGAGCAGCGCCTCGAACTGCACCGACACGAAGCGCATCTTCGAGGCCAGTTGCATCGCGGCCTTGCGCAGGTAGCCGACGCCGCGCGCCGCGTCGGGGTTGAGCACCACGACGGCCTCGCCGAACATCAGGCCGCTCTTGGTGCCGCCGAAGGACAACACGTCCACCCCGACGTCGGTGCTCAGCGCGCGCAGCGGCACATCCAGCGCCGCGGCCGCGTTGGCCAGGCGCGAGCCGTCCAGATGCGCGAGCATGCCGTGCTCGTGCGCGTGGGCGACCAAGGCGGCGATCTCGTCCGGCGTGTAGACGGTGCCCAGTTCGGTGCTCTCCGCGAAGGAGACCACCCGGGGCTGCGCCCGGTGCTGGTCGCCCCAGCCCCACGCGTGGGTGTCCACGAGTTCGGGGGTGAGCTTGCCGTCGGGGGTGTCCACGGTGAGCAGTTTCAGACCGGCCACCTTCTCCGGCGCACCGCACTCGTCCACGTGGATGTGCGCGGACGCCGCACAGATCACCGACTCCCAGCGGTCGGTCATCGACTGGAGACCGACCACGTTGGCGCCGGTGCCGTTGAACACCGGGAACACCTGCGCGCGTTCGCCGAAGTGCGCCCGGAAGACGTCGGCGAGGTGCTCGGTGTACACGTCCTCGCCGTACGAGATCTGGTGGCCACCGTTGGCCGCGCCGATCGCGGCCAACACCTCGGGGTGGATGCCCGCGTAGTTGTCGCTCGCGAAGCCGCGCGCGTCGGGGTCGTGACGCGGGGTCAGGGGACGTTCAGGCACAGTCTTTTCCCGTTCAGGTCGATTGCCGCGGTGGTCCACAGGCCGGCGATCTCGTCGGCCAGGTCGACCACGTCGGTGAAGCCGGCGAATTTTGCGTTGGGTCGAGCCTGCCGCATCGCGTCGTTCACGAGCGCCTTGACCACCAGGATGGTGGCCGCCGCGTCGCTCTCGGCGAACGCGTCGGCGAGCGCGAGCGTCCAGGTCTCCGCAGCCGCCTTGGCCGCCGCGTAGCCCGCGTTGCCCTGGGTCGGTCGGCCGGCCGCCGCCGCGGAGACCAACACGAAGCGCCCGTTCGCACTGCGGGCGAGCGCCTCGTGGAAGGCGAGGCTGGTGTGCTGCACGGTGCGCACGAGCAGGTCGTGCAGGAAGGCCCAGTCGTCGAGCGAGTTGTCTCCGAACTTCTTGCCCCCGCGCCACCCGCCGACCAGGTGCACGAGGCCGTCCACCCGACCGTGCTCGCGCTCGACGTCCGCCGCCCATCGGCGGGTGGCGGCCGCGTCCAGCAGATCCACCACCGCGCCGCGGGCCCCGGGCGCCGCGTCCACGCTGTCGCGCAACCGCTCGGCGTTCGCGTCCGCGCCGTACACGTGCGCACCGGCCCGCGTCAGCCGCGCGAGCACCGCGTGGCCGGCGGGCCCACCCGCGCCGGCGACCGCGATCACCGCACCGTCGAGACCGTTCATCGCACCCACTCCTCGTTCACCGTGTCGTTCGCCGCGCCGTTGGCCGTCACGACGCCTCGGCCGCCCGCTCGGTCGAATCCTGCGCGGGGCTGTCCGCGGTGATCCCCCGGGTCGAGGCGATCACCTCGCGCAGTCGCCGGTTGAGCGCCTCGTAGAACATGCTCAGCGGGAACTCGTCCGGCAACACCGCGTCCACGAGCGCCTTCGGCGGCCCGTCGATCGGCAGCGCGGCGGCTCCCTTGGCCCACACCGAACCGGGGTGCGGCTGCACGTACTCGGCGACCAGCGCGTAACCGGCCAGCCAGTGGCCGACCTTCGAGCGATCCACCCCCGCGCGGTAGAGCCGGTCCACCTCGTCGTAGAGCCCGAGCACCGCGTCGGTGATCCGATCCCAGTCCACGGTGAGCCGATTGTCCGCCCACTCGACCACACCCGCGCGATGCAGGTAGGCGAACAGCAGTTGGCCGCCCAACCCGTCGTAGTTGCGCACCCGGCCGCCGGTGACCGGGAAGCGGAACAGCCGGTCGAAGATCACCGCGTACTGCACCGAACGAGCGGTCGACACGCCCTCCTCGGCCAGTCGCACCGCCTCGCGGAACGCGGTCAGGTCACACCGCAGCTCCTCCAGCGCGTACATCCAGAACGGCATCCGCTGCTTGATCATGAACGGGTCGAACGGCATCGGACCGCGCATGTGGCTGCGGTCGTGGATCAGGTCCCACAACACGAACGCGTCCTGGGCGAGTTGCTGGCTCTGCACCAACTCCGCCGCCTCCGGCGGAAGTTCCAGGCCGAGCGTGCGCGCCGCAGCGGCGCCGACCCGACGGAAGCGAGCCGCCTCGCGGTCGCAGAAGATGCCGCCCCAGGTGTACTGCGGCACCTCGCGCACGGCCACCGTCTCCGGGAAGAGCACCGCAGAGTCGGTGTCGTAGCCGTCGGTGAAGTCGACGAACGCGATCGGCACGAACATCGCGTTGTCGTAGCGCCCGGCCTCCAACTCGGCCAGCCACTGCGGCCACACCACCCGCAGCAGCACCGCCTCGACGTTGCGCTTCGGGTTGCCGTTCTGGGTGTTCATCGGGAACACGACGAGGTGCTCCAGCCCGTCCCGCCGGTCCCGCTCCGGGCGAAACGCGACGAGCGAGTCCAGGAAGTCGGGGCGGCCGAAACCGTCCGCCGACCAGCGCCGGAAGTCGGCCACGACGGCATCGAGGTACGCCTCGTCGTGCGGGAACAGCGGTGCGAGCCCGGTGATCGAGGAGGTGATGTCGGCCACCAGCGCCCGGGCGGACGCGTGCCCGGACGGCTCGATCGAACCGTCCTCGGCCTGCAACGGACGCAGGTCGGCGACGGACCGTTTGAGCACGGGCCACAGCGGGTGATCGACGGCGGTACGGACGGCTACGCGGGTCATGTTCGACATGGAACCCTCTCAGGAGAAAGCAGGAACCACGGTCAGGCGAACCTATGTCAAAAGATTTTAACGCCGCAAGGCCCTTCCAAACGCAATCTTATCGTCATGGGTATGTTTTGCCCGAATAAGTTGAGATTGCCGGGCGGCCCTGTTCGATCATCTCCCGGGCGCGGCGGCGGTGCATCCGGCACCTCTGGAGGAAGGCTCAAGATTTCGCCGACCCGGTCGCCGAGGTCTGTGGCTATCGACCGTCGATCCGGCCCGTCCCTACAGTTTCGTCCTGCTTGATGGAATACCAATTCCGTATAGCGGAATATTGGCCGGGGAGCGCCCTCGGATCCGCATCCACTCCCGCTGCCCGATCCCGCGAACGATCCTGCGATCCCGCATGTCCGATGGGCCGGGCCGTCCCGCGACGGCACCCGATGTGGAGGCACCGATCATGGGCTGGAGAACCACCAGGAAGACCGTTGCCGGCGAGAACGCGGCCGAGGCGCCGGGCGGGCCGCCCCGCCGGCGGGGCGGCGCCCGTGCATCCCGTGGACGAGATCCTGCCGCCGGGGCGAATGCCGGCCGGCGCCCTGCAACACGTGGCCACGCTGTTCGGCACCGTCGCGGCGGCGCGCACCCCGGGCTCGCCCGTCCGCGCCTGACCGTTGCCCCGAAACGGGCGTAGGCCCCGCCGAAGTACTCGGCGGGGCCTACGTGGTGGCGCTGGATCAGACGGCGAGCTGGGTGCCCACCGAGATCAGGTGGGGGTTGCCCCCGATGACGCCCGCGTTCGCGGCGTACAGGGCCTTGTAGCCACCCTTGACGCCGAGCTTCGCGGCGACGCCGGAGAGCGTGTCACCGGCCTTGACGGTGTACTTGCCGGAACCCGAAGTCTGCTTGGTCGCGGCCGACTTCGGCGCGTCCTGCTTGTCCTGCTTGTCCTGCACCTGGACCTTCGGCGCGTTGCCGGTGGAGGTCTTCGGCGCGTTCTCGGTCACGGACTCGGCCTTGGGCGCGGCCTTCGGCTCGACCTTGCTCTTGGTCTTGCCGGTGGT
Organism: Embleya sp. NPDC059213; assembly: GCF_042754445.1. Lineage (NCBI taxonomy): Bacteria > Bacillati > Actinomycetota > Actinomycetes > Kitasatosporales > Streptomycetaceae > Embleya > Embleya sp. NPDC059213. The sequence goes on along the minus strand of NZ_JBHZAV010000004.1, from coordinate 67,454 downwards.
CGCGGAGTCGGCCGTGGCGGAGGCGTTGCCGCCCTTGCCCAGGCCGGCCTTCTGCGAGCAGACCGGCCAGGCGCCCGGACCCTGGCTCGCCAGGACCCGCTCGGCGACCGCGATCTGCTGGTCCTTGGTGGCCTGCGCGGCGCTGGAGGCGTACTGGCTGCCGCCGAACGCGTTCCAGGTGCTCGGGGTGAACTGCAGACCGCCGGAGAAGCCGTTGCCCGTGTTGATACCCCAGTTCCCGGTGCTCTCGCACTGGGCGACCGCGTCCCACGTGGACGAGGTCGCGGCGCTCGCGCTGCCCGTCATGCCCACGAGGGGAAGGACGAGACCCGCACCGGCGGCGACGGCGATGCCGGCGCGACGGCCACGAGAGAGCGAGCGAACGGGAGCGGTGATGGCACGGAAGGTCATTTATTACCTCGTCGGGCGCCTACGAAGTTAGCTGTCGGGTTCGGACGATTGGCCCGGCCTCGCCTGCAACAGGCATGGCTTCACCCCAGACATCGACGTGGCCGATGTCGGCACTCACTTGGTTCCCCCGCTCCTGCCGCCAGTCGATATCGACTGCTTCCCTCGGGCGGCGGCAGGATTCGGCGTACCACCCGGGGAGTCCGCTTGTGCGAACAACCACGAAGCTACGCACCGCTCCGCCGGGTTGGCAAACATTTCGGGTGATTTGTGAGGTGCCCCATAGGGCGGAATAACACCGATTTGCCCGATATGTCGCCAACCCCGCAGGTCACGGCTTCGACGTCCACGGTGCGCAGCCGCGTGCTCACCCGTGCTTCAGCGACGAGCTATTCCGTCGCGGGCAGCTCCACAGGTACGACTACCCGCTCCTCGTCCCACAGGAACGTCGCCCCGCCGGTCGCGAAATTGGCGACGTCGGCCACCGCGGCCCGCCCCTCCGGCGAATCCAGGGTCGCTTCGATACCGGCGCGGGTCGGTGCGTACAGCCCGACCACCAGGTAATAGGGCGGCTGCGCGCCGGACGGATCCGGTTCGCACTTGCCGATGGTCCAGCCGGTCAACCCGGGCATGGTGCGGGCGAGCGGGACGTGCTTCTCCCAGTAATAGGTGTCGAACGCCGCCGGGTCCTCGGGGTGGCCATAGAGCACGGTCAGCTTGTACATGCCGAATCCTCACGATCGTGTGGTGGATGTGGGTCCTGCCGGTGGTGCCCGGTGCGTCCGGCGCGCCGGCGCCGGATGGAACTAGCGCGCGGCGATGCTCTTGAACGCCCGCGCCTGCTCGGTGATGGCCACCTCGGTGGGCAGCCGTTCCATGCTGGAGGCGCCGAAGAAGCCGACCACGCCGGTGGTGTGGGCCAGCACGTACGCGGCGTCCTCGGGTTCGGCGATCGGCCCGCCGTGGCACAGCACCAGCACGTCGGGGTTCACCTCCGCCGCCGCGTCGCGCATGAGCTGCACCCGCTCCACCGCCTGGTCGAGGGTGACCGCGGTGGTCGCGCCGATGCTGCCCTTGGTGGTCAGTCCCAGATGCGGGACCAGGATGTCGGCGCCCGCCGCGGTCATCGCCCGGGCCTGCTCGGCGTCGAAGACGTAGGGGGCGGTCAGCAGGCCGCGCTCGGCGGCCAGCCGGATCATCTCCACCTCCAGGTCGTAGCCCATCCCGGTCTCCTCCAGGTTCTGCCGGAAGACGCCGTCGAACAGCCCGACCGTGGGGAAGTTCTGCACACCCGCGAAGCCCATCGCGGCGAGCTGGTCCAGGAAGTGCGGCATGATCCGGAACGGATCGGTGCCGCACACGCCCGCCAGTACCGGGGTGCCCTGGACCACCGGCAGCACCTCGCCCGCCATCTCGACCACGATCGCGTTGGCGTCCCCGTAGGGCAGCAGCCCGGCGAGCGAACCCCGACCGGCCATTCGGTAGCGGCCCGAGTTGTAGATGATGATCAGGTCCACCCCGCCGGCCTCGGCGCACTTGGCCGACAGTCCCGTGCCCGCGCCCGCGCCGATCACGACGCCGCCCTGCTCGACCGTCCTGTGCAGTCGGCCCCGCGCCTCGCGTCCGTTCATCTCAGTCCACGCGTCCCTTCGTGATCATTTCGTGCAGTCGATCCGCCGCCGCCGTGGCGAACGCCGGATCGTTGATGTCCGTCGCCGCCTCGTGCACCTCGACGGAGCTGCCCGCGAGCCCCGCTCGCAGCTCGTCGAACAGCGCCTTGTCGGCGACGGAATCGTAGAAGGGCGCGCCCTCGACGTCGATCGCCGAGACCCCGTGCAAGGGCAGGTAGAGCGCGGTGGGGCCGGTCGCGGCGACCAGCTTGGCGGCGATCCGCCGACCCAGCTCGGCGTTCTCCGCGGGGGTGGTGCGCATCAGCGTCACGGTCGGGTTGTGCACGTAGAGCTGCCGCTCCTCGAACCGCTCGGGCACGGTGTTGCGCGGGCCGAAGTTGACCATGTCCAGCGCGCCGACGCTGACCACCTGCGGCAGCCCCATCCGGCCGGCCGCAGTCAGCCGCTCGGGACCCGCGCTGAGCACCCCGCCGACCAGGTCGTCGGCCAGCTCGGTGGTGGTCAGGTCGAGGATCCCGGCCAAGAAGCCCGCCTCGGCCAGATTCTCCATCGACGTGCCGCCCGCCCCGGTGGCGTGGAAGACCAGCACCTCGTAGCCCAGCTCGGTGAGCCGCTCGCGGGCGGCGTCCACCGCCGGGGTGGTCACCCCGAACATCGACGCGGCGACCAGCGGACGCCCCTCGCCGGTCACCCCCGCGACCGCCGCACGATCCTCGGCGTAACCGCCGGCCATCCCGGCGATCGCGTCCGCCGCGTTGCCCAGGATGCGCTCGGAGAGCCGATTTATCCCGGCGATGTCCACGACGCTGTACATCATCGTCACGTCCACCGCGCCCACATACGGCGACACGTCGCCCGCCGCCATCGTGGAGACCAGCAGCTTGGGCACACCCACCGGCAGCGCGCGCATCGCGTGGGAGGCGATCGCCGACCCGCCCGAGCCGCCCATCGCGAGCACCCCGTCGACCCGGCCCTGCTCGTACAGCTCGCGCAGGATGGACGCGGCCCCTTCGGCCATCGCGGTGGTGGCCGCGCCCCGATCGGCCCGGGTCCGCAGGTCGGCCAGGTCGGTGCCGGCCGCCGCCGCGACGTCGGTCGCCTGTACGTCGGCCTGGGCCAGCGACTCGCCGAGCACGCCCACGTTCATCAACACCACCTCGGCGCCGCGAGCACGCAGCCGGTAGGCCAGCCACGCGTATTCGGATCCCTTGGTGTCGAGCGTTCCGATCAGTACGACGGTGGGCATCGGTGCCTCCGGTGGAGTCGGTAGGGCTTGCCGGGTTGACGCTTCGGCGGCAAACGGCCGCGCACAGTAACCCAACCGGATGATCATGGCGATTGAAAGCACCGTGCGGTAGGACGGGGGGCGAGTTCCGAAGTTTTGGCACGTCACGGAGGTATCGATGGCGGAGGAACCGGACGGACGGGTCGCAATCGTCGCCGGCGCGGGTGACGGCATCGGACGCGCCTGTGCGCTGGCCCTGGCCCGCACCGGCGCGGATCTGGCACTGGCCGCGCGCCGGCCCGAGCCGTTGCGGCGACTCGCGGACGAGATCCGCGAGCTGACGGGCCGTCGGGTGATCGCGGTACCCACCGACCTGGCCGACCAGGCCGGTTGCCGGGCGCTGGTGGACACCGCCGCGCGCGAACTCGGCCGGGTGGACGTGGTGGTCAACGTCGCCACGTACAACCCGGCGGGGCGGCTGGAGGAGTTGGATCCGGAAGAGTTTCGGCGGGCGTTCGAGATCAACGTGCTCGGCGTGCTGGCCGTCTCGCGGGCCGCGCTGCCGCACATGCGCGCGGTCGGCGGTGGGTCGATCGTGCAGATCAGCTCGGAGGCGCCACGCGCGAAGCTGGTGAACCTGGGCGCGTACGCGGCGACCAAGGCCGCGATGGAGGTCGCCTCCGGGGTGCTGGCCAAGGAGGTCGGCCCGGACGGGGTGCGGGTCAACGTGGTCGTCGCGGGCTACACCGAGAACGCCAAACTGGCCGGCTACATCGCCGACATCGCCGCGCGCCGGGACGTGCCCGAGGCGGAGGTGCGCGCCGAGATGACGAAGTCGTCGGCGCTGCGCCGGATCACCCAGCCGGAGGACATCGCCGACACCGTGGCGTTCCTGGCCTCGCCCGGAGCCCGGGCCATCACCGGCACGATCACCCCGGTCACCTCGGGCGTCTCCTTCGGCTGACCCCGGATGCCCGACCGCCGGCGCCGCCGGCCCTGCCCGCAATGCCCGCACACCGCTCGTGGCGCCCCACCCCGTCCGCCGCGAGCGCGCGCTCAGCGCAGCCTGAGCGCCAGGAAGAAGTCCACCTTGTCCTCCAACCGGGACAGCCGACGCCCGGTCAACTCCTCGATCCGGCCGATCCGGTAGCGCAACGTGTTCACATGGACGTGCAACCGTGCCGCGCACCGGGTCCACGACCCGTCGCAGTCCAGGAACACCTCCAGCGTGCCCACCAGATCGGCCTGGTGGCTCGCGTCGTAGGCCCGCAGCGGCTCCAGCAACCGGCCCCGGAACGCCCGCCGCACGTCCTCCGGCACCGCCGCCAACAGCGCGACGTGCGAAGCGAGTTCGGCATGCCCGACCACCTCGACCCGACCGGACCTGGTGCCCGCGATCCGGCCCGCGTGCCAGGCCTCCTCCAGTGCGCCGCGCAGCCCGTCCGCGCGACCCACCCGCGCACTCACCCCGATCCGCACCCGCACACCGCCCGCCGCGGGCCCCGCCAACGCCGCCAACCGCTCGCGCAGCAGCCCGGTGGTGGGGTCCGGCTCGCTGCCGTCCCGATCCGGCAGCGCCTCGCCCGGGATCAGCGCCACCGCGCCCGGCCCGGTCGCCGACACCAGGGCCGCGCTCGGTCGATCCGCCAACGCCTCCTCCAGAAGCACCCGGGCCAGCCGCCGGGCCTCGCGCGAGGGCAGGTCCGGGATGGTGGCGGTGGCGAACTGCCAGTGCGTGGCGCCCGCGCCGTCCGGCTCGGCGGCCCGCAGTCGTGCGGCCACCTCGACCGGGTCGGCGCCGGCCGCGAGCAGGTTCAGCACGTCCTCGGACAACCGCCGGGTGCGCCGACGCTGGTCCTCGACCCGGTCCCGCCCCACCGACACCAGCCGCACCAGCTCGCCCAGCAGCGCCTGGTGCCGCTCCGGCCAGTCGGTGACGTCGTCCTCGACCGCGAGGAACCAGTCGCCCCACGTGTCCAAATCGACCGAACCGCCCGCCTCGGGCACCGGGAGCAGCGAGAACGCGCGTCCGTCGACCCGATAGCGAAACGGCACCCGGGCCTTGCGCTCCCGCGCCGCGAAGTGCGCGCGAGCCATCTTCACCCGCAGCCCCGACGCCAGATCGGGCCCGCCGGCGGCGGCCTGACGCCCGGTCAGCGAGAGCACCCAGCAGTGGATGTCGATGTCGGCCGCGATCAGCCCGAGCACCCCGTCCAGGCCCGCCCCGCCGGCGGCGGCCTGCACCAGCCGTCGATGCCGGTCGACCACCGCGGTCAGGTCGGTCGCCCGTTCGGCGGATATTCGACGGACCACGAATTCGGTCAGATGCGCGAAGGAGAGTTCCTCCTCGACCGCGAACAGCGGTAGATGGTGCCGCTCGCACGCCCGCACCAGATCGACCGGGATGTCGCCGATCTCGGCCTGCCCGGCCGCCAACGCGGTGGCCCCGCCCCCGGTCAGCACCCGGACGAAACGCTCCGAGTCCGCCGGCCCCGCCCGCCAGCCCATGCCGGTCAACACCAGTGCACCGGCGGTCAGGTATCGACTGGGGTCGTGCAGGTCGGTGGTCATCACCGCGCGCACCGACCGATCCAGTTCCTCCTCGCCCACCAACAACCGGATCCCGGGTATGCCGACACCGGCCGTGCCATCGCCGAGAAGCGCGCGCAATCGCATCGACGGCCCCCTCTCGATCGTGCCGGCGCGGCCTGCGCGCACACGGCGGATCCGTCATACCGGTTCGACGACCGGACGAACACTTGGAGAAAAGTACGGGAACCACCCCCACATGACACGCCTGGGTCATGTCTTTGGTGGGTACTCACAGTGACCCTCGTCTCGGTGTACTGGTGCGCACCCTCCGATCCGGACGGACCCGAAACGAAGCGCCCCCGCGACGGGTACAAGGACGGTAGGGCCATACGCAAGGCAGAAGGAGACACCCGTCATGGAATTCCTGCGGCCCGCGACGTGGGAGGAGGCGCTCGCCGTCAAGGCGCAGCACCCGTCCGCGGTCCCGATCGCCGGTGGCACCGACGTAATGGTCGAACTGAACTTCGACCGGCATCGTCCGGATGCACTGCTCGATCTCAACCGGATCCACGAACTGCACACATGGCAGATCGAGGACGACGACATGGTGCGTCTCGGTGCCTGCGTGCCGTACGTCGAGATCATCGACGCACTGCACGATCGACTCCCGGGCCTGGCACTGGGCGCGCGCACGGTCGGATCGCCGCAGATCCGCAACCGGGGATCGGTCGGCGGCAACCTGGGCGGCGCCTCGCCCGCCGGCGACGCGCACCCGCCACTGCTCGCGTCCGGTGCCACGGTCGAGGTCGCCTCGGTGCGCGGCACCCGGCTGATCCCGATCGACGACTTCTATCTCGGCGTCAAACGCAACGCGCTGGAGCCGGACGAACTGATCCGGGCGATCCACATCCCTTCGGCGACCGGGCCACAACAGTTCGCCAAGATCGGCACCCGCAACGCGATGGTGATCGCGGTCTGCTCGTTCGCGGTCGCGCTGCACCCGCGTACCCGGGACGTGCGCACCGGGATCGGCTCCGCCGCGCCCACCCCGCGTCGGGCGAGCGAGGCCGAGGCGTTCATCCGTGGCGAGTTGGCGGACACCGATCTGTGGACCTCCGGCGGCGAGTTGCCGGTGGCCACCGCCGTGCGCTTCGGCGAACTGGTCGCCCAAGCTGCCGCGCCGATCGACGACGTGCGCGGCTCGGCCGCGTACCGGCGGCACGCGCTGGCCGTGATGGCACGCCGCACGCTGCTCTGGACCTGGAACGACCACCGAGCCACCGGGAGGGCCGCCGCATGAGGGTCACATTCACCGTGAACGGCCGCCGGACCGAGGCGGACGACGTCTGGGAGGGCGAGAGCCTGCTCTACGTACTGCGCGAGCGGGTCGGGCTGCCCGGTTCCAAGAACGCGTGCGAACAGGGCGAGTGCGGCTCCTGCACGGTCTACCTGGACGGCGCCCCGGTCTGTGCGTGTCTGGTCGCGGCCGGCCAGGTGCAGGACCGCGAGGTCGGCACCGTCGAGGGTCTGGCCGACGGCGACACGCTGGACGCGGTGCAGCAGGCGTTCGTGGACGCGGGCGCCGTGCAGTGCGGCTTCTGCACGCCGGGCCTGTTGGTCCAGACGCACGATCTGCTCAACCGGGCGCACCACCCCTCCGACGCGGAGATCCGCGAAGCGCTCTCCGGCAACCTGTGCCGTTGTACGGGCTACGAGAAGATCATGGACGCGGTCCGCCTGGCCGCCGCCCGCAAGGCGGACGCCCGCGACACGGCGGCCCTCGGGTCGGAGGGCTGAACCATGGCCGGTCTGACCAGGCCGAAGAACCTGCAGGACGTGCTCGCGCCCGGCCGGGACGGCATCGGCGCCTCGCCGCTGCGCCCGGACGGCATCCTCAAGGTCAAGGGCGATTTCGCCTATTCCTCGGATCTGTGGCACGAGGACATGTTGTGGGGCATGGCGCTGCGCAGCCCGCACGCCCGGGCCCGCATCCTGTCCGTGGACGTGTCCGGGGCCCTGGCCCAGCCGGGTGTGTACGCGGTGCTCACCCACGAGGACATCCCGGGCAGCAAGTTCTACGGCCTGGAGATCGCGGACCAGCCGGTACTGGCCATCGACGAGGTGCGTTTCCACGGCGAGCCGATCGTGATCGTCGCGGCCGACCACCCCGAGACCGCGCGGCGCGCGGTCGCCAAGATCGTGGTCGAGTACGACGTGCTGCCCTCGATCGGGCCCGCCCAGGCGTTGGACCCGGAGCGGTACGGCTACGTGCACCTGCCCGCCGACTACAAGGCACACGCGTCCGGCAACATCGTGCACAGCCAGCACATCCGGCACGGCGACGGGGACTCGGCCGAGGTCCGGGCGCTCGCGGACGTGATCGTGCGCGGCGAGTACGAGGTCGGCATGCAGGATCAGGCGTTCCTGGGCCCGGAGTCCGGCCTCGCGGTGCCCGCCGAGGACGGCGGCATCGATCTGTACGTCGCCACCCAGTGGCTGCACGTGGATCGGCAGCAGATGTGCCCGGTGCTGGGTCTGCCACCGGAGAAGGTACGGCTGACCCTGGCCGGCGTCGGCGGTGCGTTCGGCGGGCGCGAGGACATCTCGATGCAGGTGCACGCGTGCCTGCTGGCGCAGCACACCGGCAAACCGGTCAAGATCGTCTACAACCGCGAGGAGTCGTTCTTCGGCCATGTGCACCGTCATCCCGCGACGATGGTGTTCGAGCACGGTGCCACCCGGGACGGCAGGCTGGTCTTCGTCAAGGCCGAGATCGTGCTGGACGGCGGCGCCTACGCGTCGGCGTCGCCCGCGGTGGTCGGCAACGCGGCCTCGTTGGGCATCGGTCCGTATGTGGTGCCGCATGCGGTGGTCGACTCGATGGCGGTGTACACCAACAACCCGCCGTGCGGCGCGATGCGCGGTTTCGGCGCGGTGCAGATGTGCTTCGGCTACGAGACGCAGATGGACCGACTGGCCGCCGAACTGGGCCTGGATCCGGTCGAGTTGCGCCGGATGAACGCGATGGAGCAGGGTTCGGTCCTGCCCACCGGGCAGGTCGTGGACGCGCCGGCCCCGGTCGCCGAGCTGCTTCGGCGGGTCAAGGCGAGGCCGCTGCCGCCGACGGAGAACTGGCGTACGGCCAACGGCCCGGACCTGCGCGAGCTGCCCGGCGGGTTGTCCAACACCACGCACGGTGAGGGTGTGGTGCGCGGGATCGGCTACGCGGTGGGCATCAAGAACGTCGGCTTCTCCGAGGGTTTCGACGACTATTCGACGGCCCGGGTCCGGCTGGAGGTGATCAACGGCGCGGCGGTCGCACTGGTGCACACCGCGATGGCCGAGGTCGGACAGGGCGGGGTCACCGTGCAGGCGCAGATCGTGCGCACCGAGCTGGGCGTGGACCAGGTGACCATCGCGCCGGCGGACACCCGGGTGGGATCGGCCGGTTCGACGTCCGCGTCCCGGCAGACGTACATGACCGGCGGCGCGGTGAAGCAGGCGGCCGAGGCGGCGCGCACCGCGGTGCTCGCCCGCGGTCGGGAGCGCTACGGCTGGGCGCCCGCGGCGATGGTGGGCCTGCGGCTGTCCGGCGGCAAGGTGCTCACCGCCGCGGGCGAGGTGCTCGCCGACCTGGTGGACCTGCTCGGCGACGAACCGGTGGACGAGACCACCGAGTTCCGCCACCGCCCGACCGAGCCGTTCGACAAGGTCACCGGGCAGGGCTTCGGGCACGTGCAGTACACGTTCTGCGCGCACCGCGCGGTCGTGGACGTGGACGTGGACCTGGGCCTGGTCAAGGTGATCGAGCTGGCCGCGGCGCAGGACGTCGGCAAGGCGATCAATCCGCTCGCCGTGCTCGGCCAGATCCACGGCGGCAGCACCCAGGGGTTGGGCCTGGCCGTGATGGAGGAGATCGTCGTCCGGGACGGCAAGGTCCGCAATCCCTCCTTCACGGACTACCTGATCCCCACCATCCTCGACACTCCGCCGATGCCGGTGGACGTGCTCGAACTGGCCGATCCCCACGCGCCGTACGGGCTGCGCGGGGCCGGCGAGGCACCCACGCTCTCCTCCACTCCGGCCATCGTCGCGGCGATCCGCGCGGCGACCGGTCTGGCCCTGAACCGGGTACCGGTTCGGCCGGAGCACCTCACCGGAACCTGAGACACCGTCAGATCCGGTTTCCCGACCGTAGTACGGTCCCGGCGGCGGCGCAGACGTCGCCCTCGGGGCCGGACCGGCCCGACTCCGCACGGCCGATCGCCGTGTCGTCGAACGGACGCGCCCCCACGCAGGAAGGTCGTCGTCCTCGCCTGCCCGGAGAAGGATTCGGGTGGTTTCGAGGCGGCGATTGGCTCCACCCCAACAACACCTAAGACACTTGGGAGTGGGAAGTGGCTCAGACCTCGGTTCCGACGGAACCCGGCGAAAATCCCCCGCATCCGCCACACGGATCCGGGGCCGGACTCGCCCAGGACCCGCCGCCGGCGGGCTCGGCCGACTCGGGCGCGTTGGACAGGTACTTCAGGATCAGCGCCCGCGGCAGCTCGGTGGGCCGCGAACTGCGCGGCGGCCTCACCACGTTCATGGCGATGGCGTACATCCTGCTGCTCAATCCGATCCTGCTCGGCGGCAAGGACGTCGACGGGAATCGGCTCGATCCGGCGCAGGTCACCACGATGACCGCGCTGGCGGCGTTCATCACCACGGTCGCGATGGGTCTGATCGGCAACGTGCCGCTCGCCCTCGCCGCGGGTCTGTCCGTGGCGGGCGTGGTGGGCAATCAGGTCGCCGCCGAGATGACCTGGCCGCAGGCGATGGGTCTGTGTGTCATCTACGGCCTGATCATCATGCTGATGGTGGTCTCCGGGCTGCGCGAGCGGATCATGAACGCCATCCCGATGGCGCTCAAGCACGCGATCACCATCGGCATCGGGCTGTTCATCGCGATGATCGGCCTGAACAAGGCCGGCGTGGTGACCGAGAACGCCGCGCCGGGCGGGCCGCCGGTCACCCTGGGCCCGGCCGGTGAGCTGGCCGGCTGGCCGGTACTGATCTTCGCGGTCACCGTGCTCGCCATCTTCCTGCTGATGGCGCGCAACATCCGCGGCGCGATCCTGATCGGCCTGGTCTTCGGCACGCTGCTGGCCATGGTGATCAACGCGATCGTCGACATATCCGACAAGACCTGGGGCGGTGGCGTCCCGAACCTGCCGGACAAGGTGGTCGACTCACCGGACTTCGGGCTGTTCGGTGAGGTGAGCGTGTTCGGCGGCTTCTCCGAAGCCGGCGGCATCACCGCCTCGGTGCTGGTGTTCACCCTGGTGTTCGCGGGCTTCTTCGACGCGATGGCGACCATCATCGGGATCGGCAACGAGGCCAAGCTGGTGGACGACAAGGGCCGGATGCCCGGCCTGTCCAAGGCGCTGGCCATCGACGGTGCGGGGGGCATCGTCGGTGGGGTGACCGGTTCGTCCGGTCAGACGGTGTTCATCGAATCGGCCACCGGGGTCGGCGACGGCGCACGCACGGGGCTGTCCAGCGTGGTCACCGGCGGCATCTTCGGTCTGATGTTGTTCTTCACGCCGATCGCGGGCGTGGTCCCGGACCAGGTCGCGGCCGCCGCGCTCGTGGTGATCGGCTCGATGATGATCACCCAGGTCAAGCACATCGACTGGGACGACAGGGCGGCGGCGATCCCGGCGTTCCTGACCATCGTGCTGATGCCGTTCACCTACTCGATCACCGCGGGCGTCGCCGCCGGTGTGATCGTCTACACCCTGATCAAGGCCGCCCAGGGCAGGTTCCGCGACATCGGTCCACTGATGTGGGTGCTCACCCTGGCGTTCCTGGTGTTCTTCGCGCTGCATCCGATCAAGGAGTGGTTGGGCGTCAGCTAGGCCCACCGACCGCGCCACCACCCCCAAGGAGACGTCGATGCTCGACCTCGGGACCGAACTCGCGGCCTGGCGCCGTGCGGGAACGCCATACGCCCTGGCCACCGTCGTCGGCGTCAGCGGGAGCGCACCCCGCCCCCCGGGTGCGGCGCTCGCGGTGGCCGCCGACGGCACGGTCGTGGGCAGCGTCTCGGGCGGGTGTGTGGAGGGCGCGGTGTACGAGCTGTGCCGCGAGGCGCTGGAGAGCGGTATCCCGGTGCTCCAGCGCTTCGGCTACAGCGACGAGGACGCCTTCGCCGTCGGGTTGACCTGCGGCGGAGTGCTGGACGTGTTCGTGCAGCCCGGCGGCGACGTCGCCGTCGAGGTGGCGTTGGCCGCGGCCGAGCGGGGCGTCCCCGTGGCCGCGGCCCGGGTCGTCGCCGGGCCGGCCGGGCTGTTGGGCCGGGTGATCGCGGTGGTCGCCGACGCGGGTGCGACCGGGACGTACGGCGCCGATCCCGCACTGGACGCGGCGGTGGTCGCAACGGCCCGGGCCATGCTGCACGCGGGCCGGACCGGATCGACCACGCTGCGCCCGGACGGTCGGCCGTGCCCGGAGGCGGGTCCGGACGACCTGACGATCTTCGTCGAGAGTCGCACGCCGCCGCCGCGGCTGTTGGTCTACGGCGCGATCGACTTCGCGGCGGCGGTGACCCGGGTGGGCAAGTTGCTCGGCTATCACGTGAGCGTGTGCGACGCCCGGGAGGTGTTCGCGACGCGGCGCCGGTTCCCGGAGGCGGACGAGGTGGTGGTCGACTGGCCGCACCGGCACCTGGCCTCGATCGCGGACACGCTGGACCGCCGCACGGTGGTCACGGTGCTCACCCACGACCCGAAGTTCGACATCCCGCTGCTGGAGCTCGCGCTACGGCTGGACCTGGCCTATGTCGGCGCGATGGGCTCCCGCCGCACCCATGCGGCGCGCCACGCCCGGCTCCGCGAAACCGGCCTGGGCGAACAGCAGTTGGCGGCACTGCACTCCCCGATCGGCCTGGACCTGGGCGCCCGCACCCCCGAGGAGACGGCGCTGTCCGTCTTCGCCGAGGTGGTGGCCACCCACAACGGCGGCACCGGCCTGCCCCTGCGCACGGCCGCCGGCCCGATCCACCGGGCGGCATGACCGGACGCACCGTCGACCGCGCGTCGTGACCTGTGTCCGCGTCGCGGCCGTGCTGTCGGGCGCCGCCTCCGCGTTCGCCCTGATCGACCCGATAAAGGCGAGCACCGCCGCGCTGCCCGTGTCCCGCGGGCTGCGACAGGGCCTGCGTACGCTCCTCGCGCTGCTCCCGGTCGGGCTCGCCTGGGCCGCCGTGGTGGCCGTCGGCACGGTGCGCTCCGACCGGGCACTGCCCTGGGCCGGCCTCACCCTCGAAGCCGCCGTACCGACCTGCACCGCCCTGGCCGCCGCCGCGTCGGCGGTGCACCGCGTCCCCGGCAAGCCCGCCACCGCCCTCGCGGTCGGGGCCCTGCCGACCCTCCTGGCCGGCACCCTCGCCCTCCCCGCCTCCCTGTGGCCATGGCCCGACGCCGACGCCGACGACTGGTCCCACGTCCACCGGCTCTGGGCCGCCCTCCTCATCGTCCCCGCCCTCACCCTGCGGCACGCCAACCACCGCCCCTACCGCCCCACCCCCTGAAACCCGACCCGACCCCAAAGCGCCGCGAGGCCCTCGAAGGGGCCTCGCGGTGGGGGTCGGGTGGGCTCAATCGCGCTTGAGGGAGCCCTTGATCTTGTTGATCGCCTCGTTGGCCTTGTCCTTGGCGCCGGCGACGGCCTCCTTGGCCTTCGCCTCGCCCTGGTCCTGTTGGCCCTCGTCGCGGAGATCCTCGTTGCCGGTGGCCTCGCCGAGCTTCTCCTTGGCCTGGCCGCCGGCGTTCCGGGCCTTGTTGCGGATGTTGTCGTCGATGCCCATGTCTCGGGTCTCCTGTCGCGGTCCACCGTGCGCGTCCGTTGATCGCGCAACGTCCAGCCCGACCTATAACCGCAAACAACCCATCCGACACACCTTCGTAGCATTCATGACCTTTGTCACCGAGCCTGGGAGATCTCCACGTTCTCCAGCACACCCAGCGCGTCGGGCACCAGTACCGCCGCCGAGTAGTAGGCCGTGACCAGGTAGGAGATCAGCGCCTGCTCGTTGATACCCATGAAACGCACCGACAGGCCGGGCTGGTATTCGTCCGGCAGACCGGTCTGGTGCAGACCCACCACACCCTGGTCGTCCTCACCCGTACGCAGCACCAGGATCGAACTGGTGCGCGCCTCGGAGATCGGGATCTTGTTGCACGGGAAGATCGGCACGCCGCGCCAGGCCGGGATCTGGTTGCCGCCCACGTCGACCGTGGTCGGGTACAGGCCGAGCCGGCTGCACTCGCGGCCGAACGCGGCGATGGTGCGCGGGTGGGCCAGGAACAGCCGGGAGCCGCGCCGGCGACTGAGCAGTTCGTCCATGTCGTCCGGCGTCGGCGGGCCGGCCTGGGCCTGGATGCGCTGCTCGTAGTCCGCGTTGTGCAGCAGACCGAATTCGGGGTTGTTGATCAGCTCGTGTTCCTGCCGCTCGCGCAACGCCTCGATGGTCAGTCGAAGCTGCTGCTCGATCTGATCCATCGGCTGGTTGTACAGGTCGGCCACCCGGCTGTGCACCCGCAGCACGGTCTGCGCCGCGCTCAACTCGTATTCGCGCGGGTTGAGTTCGTAGTCCACGAAGCTGCCCGGCAGCACCGCCTCGCCGTGGTGGCCGGCGGACATCGGGATCTCCGCCTCACCCTTGGCGTTCTGCGGACGGCTGCTGCCCGCCGCGTATTCGGCAAGATGCTCGCGCAGACTGTCGGCGCGCACCCCCTCGAACGCGTCCCTGGGCAGTTCCAGCACGATCACCGAGGTCGCCGCGGTCGCCGTGTATTCCCACGACGATTCCGGGTCGACGAGCATCTTCTCGCCGAAGTGGTCACCGTCGCCGTGCAGACCGAGCGAGGTGCGATCGCCGTACGGGCCCTCCCCCGACCTGGCCACCTTGCCGTGCACGACCAGCACCACCCGGTCGTTCGGCTCGCCGATCGTCGCGAGCGTCTCCCCGGCCGCGTACTCGCGCCGCACGAAGCGGTCGGCCAACGCGCGCAGCACCTCGTCGTCCGCGAATCCGCGCAGCGGTGCCAGCTCGCCCAACTCGCCCGGGATGACCCGGACTTCGGACCCGGTCTGGACGAACTGCACACGTCCGTCGCCCACCCGGTAACTCAACCGGCGGTTGACCCGGTACGTACCACCCGACACTTGGACCCACGGCAACATCTTCAGCAGCCACCGCGACGTGATGTCCTGCATCTGCGGGACCGTCTTGGTGGTGGTCGCGAGATTCCGCGCCGCCGCCGTCGCAAGACTCGAACGAGCCTGCGTGTCCTGGGCTGCACCTTCCGTGCCGGCCCCAGCATCGATCGACAACGATTCCGCCTCCCCTGGATGAACCAGATTTCGCGGTCCATCGTTGCCGGTGTGACCGCGGCCGGCCATTACCCGAACGGGTGAGACTGGAGGGGCGTGGAAGTGGCTAGGTAACTGGGTTCGGCCGTACTCGTCGGCCCGCGCCCACCCGTTCGGCCGTCGGGCGAACGGCCGAGCGCGCGCCCGGCGTCCGAGGACGTCCGAGCGCGCGCCGACCCGACCCGATCGGGCTTCGCGAGGTTCCTCGCCGCGGTGCGCGATCCGCGGTCGGTGGTGTGCCGCGGACCGTCTGCCGTGTGCCGTCCGTCGCCTGCCGCCTCAGGCGTCCCGGACCGCCGAGACCGCCTTGGCCACCCGTTCCCCGTACTCCGGATCCGCCGTGTGGAAGTGCCGGAGCACTCGGTCCACGATGTCGTCCCGGGTGACCTGCCCCAGGCTGCCCGCGATGTTCTCGACCAGTCGGGCCCGTTCCGCCTCGGACATCAGCCGATACAACTCGCCCGCCTGGAAGAAGTCGTCGTCCCTGGCGTGCGTCGGCGCCGGGTGGGTGCCGGTATGGCCGGTGACCGCGAGCGGTGCGGACAACGCCGCGTCGCTCTGGTACGGCCCGCCGAAGCTGTTCGGCTCGTAATTCCGGGCTCGCCCGGCCACGTTGCTCGCGTGCGCGCCGTCCCGGCCGTGGTTGACGGCCGTGGTCGCCTTGGGCGCGTTCACCGCGAGTTGCGTGTGGTTGACGCCCAGGCGGTAGCGGTGCGCGTCCGCGTAGGCGAACAGCCGCCCCTGGAGCATCTTGTCCGGACTGGGTCCGATCCCCGGCACGAAGTTGTTCGGGCTGAACGCGGCCTGCTCGACCTCGGCGAACACGTTCTCCGGATTACGGTTCAGGGTCAGCGTGCCGACCTTGAGCAGCGGGTGGTCGGCGTGCGGCCACACCTTGGTCAGGTCGAACGGGTTGAATCGGTAGCGCGGCGCGTCGGCGGCCGGCATCACCTGGACGAACAGCGTCCAGGACGGGAACACCCCGCGCTCGATGGCCTGATGCAGGTCCCGCTGATGCGAGTCCGGGTCCTCGCCCGCGAGTTCCGCGCCTTCGGCGCTGGTCAGACTGCGTACGCCCTGGTTGGTCAGGAAGTGATACTTGACCCAGAACACCTCGCCGGCGGCATCGACCCACTGGTAGGTGTGCGAGCCGAAGCCGTTCATGTGCCGGTAGGACGCCGGGATGCCGCGGTCGCCGAACAGCCAGGTGATCTGGTGGGTGGCCTCCGGCGAGTGCGACCAGAAGTCCCATACGTTCTCCGGTTCGGTGCTGCCGGTGTACGGGTCGCGCTTCTGCGAGTGGATGAAGTCCGGGAATTTCAGCGGATCCTTGATGAAGAACACCGGGGTGTTGTTGCCGACGAGGTCGTAATTGCCCTCCTCGGTATAGAACTTCAGCGCGAAGCCGCGCGGATCGCGAACCGCGTCGCCCGCACCCAGGTTGCCCGCCACGGTGGAGAAGCGCTGGAACACCTCGGTGCGTCGACCCACCGCGCCCAGGAAGTGCGCGCGGGTGTAGCGGCTGACGTCCTCGGTCACCTCGAACACGCCGTACGCGCCCGAGCCGCGCGCGTGCACCACCCGCTCCGGGATGCGCTCGCGATTGAACCGGGCCAACTTCTCGATCAGGTACTGGTCCTGGAGCAGCAGCGGGCCGCCGGCCCCGGCCGCCGCGCTGTTCTGGTTGTCGGAGACCGGGGCACCGGCCTCCGTCGTCAGTATCGGCTTTCCCATAACGGAGTTGACTCCCTGTCAGCTATTCGGAGAGATGCCGGCGTCGGAGGTGTGGAAACGGTTCCGAAGGGCGGTCAGGCCGGCCTCGGTCAACCGACCCGGCAGCCGCAGTCGGGCCACCCCGCCATCCGGGAAGACCTCGATGCGCACGTGCGTGACGGGTCGCGCGTCGGCGAGTCGGAAGCGGTGCCGGGTGTCCGGCTGGACCCGGGTGCGGGGCAACAGTTCGAACCACGCGTCCGGGTCCACACCCGCGTCGCTGCCGACGAGCGCGATCCAACCCGGCGCGTTGCCCAGGTAGTTGTCGATGTCGATTTCGGCGGCCAGGATCTCGGCCTGCCCGACCAGGCGCACCCGTACCCAGTCGTGCCCGTCGTCGCGTCGGCGCCGGGTCTCCCAGCCCTCGCCCATCACCCGCGAGCGGCCCGGCGCGTTGAGGTTGTGCGGCGAGGAGAAGTATCGGTCACTGGCCGCCTCGGCCACCGCGCCGTACTCCTGCGCGGCCAGGTCCACGGTGAGCCCGTCCAGCCAGGCCGGGTCCGGTACCGCGTCGCCGTACACACGCAGCCGGGCCACCCCGCCGTCCGGGAAGATGTTCAGCCGCACGTGGGTGAACCGCTGCTCGGCGGTGACCGCGAACGGGTGCGCGGTGTCCCCCTTGAGGTCGGTGCGCGCGACCACCGTGGTCCACCGCACGGCCGGGTCGAGCAGTTCCGCCGGGGAGGGGGTGCCGGGCACGGCCGCGGCCTCCACCGAGGCGCTCGGCGGGTAGTTGCCGGTGAAGAACGCGGTGTCCACCACGATCCCGCGCAACACGCCCGGCACGCCGAGCCGAACGATCGCCCAATCGTGCGCGTCCGGCCCGGGATGCGGATGTTCGGCCGAGGTGCCGCGCCGGCGGCGGGTCTCCCAGCCGTCCATGATCTGACCCTTGGGCCCGAACGTATGCGGGGCGAAGACCGGCGGTTCGGCCCGGAGCAGGTTCTCCTTCTCGGCGAACCACTCGTCGTTGGCGGCCACCACGCCGGCTCCGAGGGCGCGGGCAGCCAGGTTGACGTGTTCGGTGAAATCGGTGCTCACGGTCGATCTCCTTGGCCTGGGCGGGAGTTGGCGAACCTCGATGCGGACTCGGGACCGGGAGGGGGCGGGCCGTGGCCGCGTCGGTGGCGCGTCCCGGCGGTGCTCACGAGGCGGTCTCCGTCCGGTCCAGGAGCCGCCCGCGCGGGCTGCCGTGCACGTCCACGGGCGCGCCCGCGAGCCAGGTGGTGCGGACCACGCCGGTGAGCGCGCGGCCCGCGTACGGGGTGACCGGGTTGCGGTGGTGCAGCCCGGCCGGGTCCACGGTGAACACCGCGTCCGGATCGAAGGCGACCAGGTCGGCGTCGTACCCGGGTGCGATCGCGCCCTTGCGGGCCAGGCCCACCAGCCGGGCCGGACCGGCGGACATCAGCGCGACCACGTCGGCCAGCGCGATACCGCGGGCCCGGGCCTGGGTCCACACCGTGGGCAGACCCAGTTGCAGCGACGCGATCCCGCCCCACGCCGCGGCGAAGTCGCCCACGTCCAGCCGCTTGAGATCGGCGGTGCACGGCGAGTGGTCGGAGACCACGGCGGCGAACGAACCCGCCTCGATCCCGCGCCACAGCCGGTCCCGGTTGTCCCGGGAGCGGATCGGCGGGCAACACTTGAACGCGGTGTCACCGGCCGGGACACCCTCGGCGACCAGGGTCAGATAGTGCGGGCAGGTCTCGGCGGTGACCGCGATCCCGGCCGCGCGGGCGGCGTCCAGGAGCGGCAGCACCTCGGCCGAGGACACGTGCAGGATGTGTACGCGGGCACCGGTGCGCCCGGCGGTGTCGAGCAGTTGCTCCACCGCGACGGTCTCCGCCGCGTCCGGTCGGGAGGCCAGAAAGTCGGCGTACGCCCGGCCGGGTACCTGTGGAGCGGCGTCCAGCACGTGCGGCGCCTCGGCGTGGATGATGGCCAGCGCGCCCAGTCGGGCCTGTTCGGTCAGCGCCCGGTCCAGTTCGGCCGCGTTCACGTGCGGGAACTCGTCGACGCCGGACGGCGCGAGGAAACTCTTGAAGCCGTACACGCCGGCCCGATGCAGCGGCTCCAATTGGTCGGTGTTGCCCGGGATCGCGCCGCCCCAGAAGCCCACGTCCACGTAGACCCGGCCGCGGGCGACCTCCTGCTTGACCCGCAGCGCGTCGACCGTGACGGTGGCCGGGATCGAGTTCAGCGGCATGTCGATCAGCGTGGTGACGCCGCCGGCGGCCGCGGCCCGGGTCGCACTGGTGAAGCCCTCCCACGCGGTGCGGCCCGGCTCGTTGATGTGCACGTGGGTGTCCACCAGGCCCGGCAGCAGGGCGAGTTCGCCCAGCTCCTCGACCGGTGCGCCGGTCGCGGTGCGGTGCGGCAGCACGTCCACGATCCGATCGCCGGCCACGACCACGTCGGCCGGCCGCTCACCGGCCGGCGTGAAGACTCGGCGCGAGCGCAATACGAGCGTGGGGGTGTGGGTCACGACGCGTCCTCCGAGTCCGCCGTGCGCGGGTGGGCGGGCTGCTCTCCCAGCAGGTCCTTGGCGAGCAACTCGCCTGCGTGCTCCGCGAGTTCGTCGGCATTGGCCATACTGTCCGGGCCGAGGTCGGCCAGCGCGTAGGCCGCCACGATGCCGGCCGCGTCGAGTTGGACCCCGCTCAACTCGACGCGGCCGCACACCACCGCCACGGGTACACCCCGTGCCCGGGCGGCGGCGGCCACCCCCGCCGGCGCCTTGCCGTGCAGGGTCTGCCGATCCAGGCTGCCCTCCCCGGTGACCACGAGCCGTGCTCCGTCGAGCAGTTCGTCGAAACCGAGGAGTTCGAGCAGCACGGCGATGCCGGGCCGCACCCGTGCGCCGAGAAACGCCAGCGCGCCGTAGCCCGCCCCGCCCGCGGCTCCCGCGCCGGGCACCTCGGTCAGTTCGGGCGCGACCACCTCGGCCCAGCGCGCGAGCGCGGCGTCCAGTACCCGTACGTCCTCCGGCGTGGCGCCCTTCTGCGGCCCGTACACCGCTGCGGCACCCTTCGGGCCGAGCAGCGGATTGTCCACGTCCGAGGCGATCACCACCTCGACGCCGGCCAGCCGGGCCGCCAGGTCGCCCCGCTCGATCCGGTCCAGGCGCAGCAGCGCGGCCCCGCCGGGCGGCAACTCCGCGCCCGCCGCGTCCAACAGGCGCACCCCCAGCGCGCGAGCCAACCCCGACCCGCCGTCGGTGGAGGCCGAGCCGCCCAGCCCGAGCACGATCCGGGTGCAACCCAGCTCCAGCGCCCGGGCGATCAGCTCGCCCACCCCGGCGGTGTCCGCCGTCAGCGGCGCGGGCCCGTCCGGAAGCAGCGCGAGCCCCGAGGACTGGGCCAACTCGACCACGGCCGTGCGACCGCGCACCGCCAGCGCCGCCGCGACCGGCCGCCCGGTGGGACCGGCGACCCGCGCCGGGACGCGCGCGAAGCCGGCCGCCACCGCCGCGTCCACGGTGCCCTCCCCGCCGTCGGCGATCGGCAACATCCGCACCTGCGCGTCCGGGCGACCCCGCCGGATCCCGGCACCGATCCTGGTCGCGGCCTGTACCGCGGTCAGGGTCCCCTTGAACTTGTCGGGGGCCAGGACGACGACCGGTCCCATGCGCTGCTCCTTCGGGTGTGCCGGCAGAGGCAACAGTCAACTACGTGGCTGCCGCGACCGGGGAGAGGACAGGGCCGGGAAACCGCCCGGCGACGCGGGCACGACACCTGGAATGGGTCGACGTCACCGGGCGGAATCGATGGGGAGCGGGACGAACCCCGGGAGACGGTCCGGCCGATTCGGCCCGCCCCGCTCCGGTTCGGTCGCGCCGGGTCCGACTACGGAACCGGCTCGAACTCCTTGACCGCGTCGATCGCGGGCCCGTGCGGCGTGTTCGCCTCGCGCTCGATCATGATCTCGACCAGGACCGGGCGCGAGGTGCGGCGCGCCTCCTTGCGGGCCCATTCGACGGTCGGGGCGATCTCGTCCGGCTCGACCACCCGCCGGCCCGAACAGCCGTACGCCTCCATCAACTTGACGTTGTCGGTGCCGACCTCGTCGTAGTGGATGTCGACCTGGTAGTTCATCTCGTACGGGATGGACGCCTGCCGGATCAGGCCCAGGTACTCGTTGTTGATCATGATGATCACGAACGGCACGTTGTACTGCGCCGCGACCGCGAGTTCCTCGACCAGATACTGGAAGCCGTAGTCGCCGACGATGCCGACCACCTCGGCGTCCGGGTCGCTGTGCTTGAGCGCCTTCTTGACGCCGATCGCCGCCGGGATCTCCCAGCCGAGCGGGCCCGCCTGGCCGCAGACCTGGTAGTGGCGCGGCTTGTACGCCTTCTGGTGCTGGCCGCCCCAGATCTGGTAGAGGCCGATCGCGGTGACGAAGTAGGTGTCCTCGTCGAAGATCTCGTTGATCTCCTTGTACACGCGCGGCGCCTTGATCGGCACGCTGTCGAAGTCCTCGCGCCGGGTCAGCGTCGCGCGCAGCTCCCGGATCCGGGCGACCCACGCGCCGGCCTCGCGGCGGATGCGGCGCTCCTTCGCGGTGGCCAGGATCGCCTGGAGGAAGTGCCGGGTGTCCGAGACGATGCCCAGGTCCGGCTCGAAGACCTTGCCGAGCTGGGTCGGCTCGATGTCGACGTGGATGAACGTGCGGGTGCCTCGGTAGACGTCCAGGGTGCCGGTGTGCCGGTCGCCGAAGCGCGCGCCGAGCGCGAGCACCAGGTCGGACTCCAGGAACGAGGCGTTGCCGTAGCGCTGCGAGGTCTGCACGCCGGTCATCCCGCTGTAGAGCGGGTGGTTCTCGTCGATCGAGCCCTTGCCCATCAGGGTGACCTGGACCGGGATCTGGAGCAGTTCGGCCAGTTCGACCAGTTCCTCGTGCGCCTCGCCGGTAATCACGCCGCCGCCGGAGAGCAGTAGCGGGCGCTCGGCGGCGAGCAGCAGGTCCAGGGCGGCCTCCACACGCGGCTGGTGCGGCAGCACCTCGGTGACCGGCAGCGGCGCGTCCACCTCCGAGTCCCACCAGATCTCCTGCTTCTGCACGTCCAGCGGCAGGTCGATGAGCACCGGGCCGGGTCGGCCGGAGCGGGCCAGCCGGAACGCCTCGCGGAAGATCCAGGGCGCCTGTGCGGCCTCCTTGACCTGCACCGCCCACTTGGTCACCGGCTTGGCGATCTCCACGATGTCGACCGCCTGGAACGCCTCCTGGTGCAGCTTGCTCGAGACGGCCTGGCCGGTGATGCACACGATCGGGATGGAGTCGGCGAGCGCGGTGTACAGGCCGGTGATCATGTTGGTGCCGGCCGGGCCGGAGGTGCCGATCGCCACGCCGACCCCGCCGTTGGTGCGGGCCCAGCCGTCGGCCATGTGGGTCGCGCCCTCTTCGTGCCGGACGATCAGGTGCTCGATGCCGCCGACCGCTTCCAGGGCCGCGTAGAGCGGCAGGATCGCCGCACCCGGGCAGCCGAACGCGGTGTCCACGCCTTCGGACGCGAGCACCTCCACGACGGCGTTCATGACCGGAACACGACGGGGTGCCATCAGTTGTCTCCCTGCTTCGAACTACTGTCGTCGGAGCCGCCGTTGAGCCGTTCCAGGCCGAGCAGCAGACCGGAGTGGTCCAGGCCGCCGCCGCCCTGGGCGCGCAGCGACGCGACCAGTTGCGCGGTGAGGCCGGCGAGCGGCAGCACGAGATCGAACTCGCGGGCCGACTCGGTGACGATGCCCATGTCCTTGTGGTGCAGGTCGATGCGGAATCCGGGTCTGAAGTCGCGCTCGCGCATCACCCGGGCCTTGCGGTCCAGGACGGTGCTGCCGGCCAGGCCGCCGGCGAGCACCCGCAGGCCGGCCTCGGTGTCCACTCCCGCGCGTTCGAGGAACAGCAGTGCCTCGGCGACGAGTTGGATGTTGCCGGCGACGATCAGTTGGTTCGCCGCCTTGACCGTCTGACCGGCACCGTGCGGCCCGACGTGTACGACGGTCTTGCCGAGCACCTCGAACAGGGGCAGTGCGGCGGCGAAGTCCGCCGCCTCGCCGCCGACCATGATGGAGAGCACCGCCTCGATCGCGCCCGCCTCGCCCCCGCTGACCGGCGCGTCCAGCACCCGCAGTCGCCGCTCGGCGCCGGCCTCGGCCACCGCGATCGAGGTGCCGGGCTTGATCGAACTCATGTCGATCACCAGGGTGCCGGGCCGGGCCGCGGCCAACACGCCGTCGGCGCCGAACATCACCTGCTCGACGTGCGGGTCGGCCGGGACCATGGTGATCACCACGTCCGCGTCGCGCACCGCCTCGGCGATGTTCGCCGCGCCCCGGCCGCCGGCCGCGATCAGCCGGTCCACCGCGTCCTGTTCCAGGTTGACGCCGGTCACCCGATGGCCGGCCCGGACCAGGTGAGCGGCCATCGGGCCGCCCATGATGCCCAGTCCGATGAACGCGACGCTCTTGCTCGTGCCGGTCATCCGGCCCCTCCCTCGGTGCCGCGCAGCTCGCGCGGGAGCCAGCCGAAGCTGTCCGCGCTCGGGCCGACGGGCTTGTATTCGAGGCCGACGCGCCCGGTGTACCCGGCGGCGACGAGTCGGCGGAACAGGTCTTCGAAATCCAGCTCGCCGGTGCCGGGTTGGCCCCGCCCGGGGGTGTCGGCGATCTGCACGTGGCCGAACCGGTCGACGTGCGTGTCGATCACGGCGGCGAGGTCCTCGCCGTTGCGGGCCAGGTGGTACAGGTCGCACAGGAAGGTGGTGTTGCCCAGCCCGGTCTCGGCGTTGACCTTGTCCACGACGGCCACCGCGTCGGCGGCGGTGACCAGCGGGTATCGCGGGTTCTCCGGCGCGCTGATCGACTCGATCAGTACGACCGCGCCGATGCGATGGGCGGCCCGGGCGGCCGAGGCCAGGTTCTCCAGGGCCAGTTCGTCCTGGGCCTGCGGGTCCACGCCGTCCTCGCGGTTGCCGTACAGCGCGTTGAGCGCGCGGCAGCCCAGGCTCTCGGCGAAGCCGGTCGCGACCTCGATGTTGTCCCGGAAGCGCGCCGACCCGGAGGGCCGGGACAGCAGGCCCCGGTCGCCGGCGGGCATGTCGCCGGCGTCGAAGTTGAGTCCGACCAGATCGACGCCGGCGTCGCGGATCGCCCGGGAGAGCGCGTCCAGTTCGGCGTCGGCGGGGGTCGGGCCGGCGAAGGGCCACCACAGCTCGATCTCGGTGAAGCCGGCCGACGCGGCGGCAGCGGGCCGTTCGAGGAGCGGGAGCTCGGTGAAGAGGATCGAGAGATTGATGTCGAAGCGCAGTCCACGAGCGCTCACGGGATCACCCCTTCCACGTCGGTTCCACAATGCGGAAGTAAGATTCTGCTCATCGGAATCATGCCATGCGCCTTCAACAGTTTGTCAAGGTCGACCGTGGCAGTCCGGTCCCGGCGCGGTCCACTCGCCGGAGCTCGCCGCCGCACGCCGGGCGCCGATCCGGGAGCGGGCGCTAGGGTTCGGGCGTGCGATTGCGGATTGAGTTCTCGACCGAACCGTTCGACCTGGACGGCATGCCGGCCCATGCCCTGGAGGCCCGACGGGTCATCGACGAGGCGGGCCTCGACGTGGAGGTCGGCCCGTTCGGCACGACCGCCGAGGGCGAGGCGGACGCCGTCCTCGCCGCACTCGACCGGGTGTTGCGAGGCGCGCTCGGCGTCGGCGCGAGCCGGATCTCGGTACAGGTCACCACCGTGCCGGAAGCACCGGGAGGCCACGCGTGACCCCCGCCGACCACCCGCTGTCCGCCGCGATCAAGCCCCTGGTGACCGCGATCGGCGCCCGCCTCGTCGCCCCGGAGGAGGCCGGCCCCGAGGACGTGATCCTGGACTGGGAGGGCGAACCGGTCGTCGCCGTCCGCCTCCCCGGCCTGGACAGCGCCCTCGACCGCCTCCTCGGCGACGCGGCCCGCCAATACGGCCCCCTGGCCGACCTCGACCGCGAAGCCAAACAACGCGTCGTCCGCACCCTCGAACAACGCGGCGCCTTCACCATCCGCCACGGCGTCGAAACCGTAGCCGCCGCCCTGGGCGTAAGCCGCTTCACCGTCTACAACTACCTCAACCGCGAAACCCGCCCCTGACCTCTCAGGGCCGAGGGCCCCGCCTCCTCCGCGACCACCCGTGCATCACCAGGACCCCCCGCCACCGGGGCACCGCACTCGAATTCACTCGGTCGCGCCGCCGAAACGCCATCATCTGGGCGGACGTTCCCGCATACACGTAGCCTCGCTCGGCACCGATGCGGATGATCTCCTCCGGCGGGACGGGATAGGCCCGCATGGCGATATGCACACATCCGGCACCATGAAAACGCCCCCTCACCGCACGCAGCAGCCGCTCCCGAGGCCACCCGCGCCGACGGAGCTGCCAGTACGCGACCCAGAAAACCGCCACCACGACGACCCCGACATCCACGACAACTTTCGTCATCGCCGATGCCTCCGCGCCTGATCCTGGCGAAACCGCATGCGCTGGATACTGCATGGGATCGGAAACGCCACCGCTCGGACGAAGTGATACGTAACGCCCCCGGAGCCATCGGCCTCCCACCGCTCGACCGCGTAGCCCTGTGCGCCGGCACTCTCCAGCACTTCCTGATGCGACATCAGCCGCGGGTCGACACGCCTGCTCGCCCGATCCGTCGAGCCGAGTGCATCGGCCAACTTCCAACGCTCGCGAAGTCCCCCGGAGATCCGGGCACTCGGCCGACGACAGCGCATCCACAGCCAGACCCCACCCGCGATCCCGGCCCCGACCTCTGCGACCAGCACCACCAACAACACGGCGGTCATTCCTCCCGGTCGATACCGTGCACGAAGCGCATACCGAACAACAGGCGCATCAGCGCGTCGCAGTAATACTCCCAGTCGTCGAAGCTCAACACACCGAGCAGAAGTTCGACCGACAGCCCGGAATCCGCCCCGACCTCGACGACCGCA
The DNA here is from genome assembly GCF_042754445.1 of Embleya sp. NPDC059213. NCBI lineage: Bacteria > Bacillati > Actinomycetota > Actinomycetes > Kitasatosporales > Streptomycetaceae > Embleya > Embleya sp. NPDC059213. Next base: position 41,482 of record NZ_JBHZAV010000004.1, on the reverse strand, counting down.
CAAGCCGTCCGCACCCGAAGTCCGGGAACCTCCGCGGGAATTCCCGAGACGGGATTGGGATCTCCCTCCCAGGCACCGAGGCGAACCACGCATCTGCCAACCGGAACCTCGAAGGTGTGAAACCTTGCTTTCGCATCGTTCGCATCCGCAACCGGAGCCGGACCCGACCGAAACCGACCGGTCAGGTAGGCAGCGGTGATCCCGACACGCCCCTCGACCCGAGCCAGAGCATGGGCAGCCAGAAAATGTCCGGCGGTCACGGGTACCGCCCCGAACGGCGCCGGCAATGCGAATTCGAGCCGGTACTCGGATGGATGCATCCGTTCGGTCACGTTGCTCCGCTCTCACTTCGCGAATTTCGGAGTCAGGGCAAGCCGCTGTTGTTCACGTTGGAGCGATTCGACGAAGGCGCGATCCTGTTGAGTCAACACCGGCACCGGCTCCGCCTTCTTCCCGCCTCCGCCTTCGCCGAACACGCGATTCCACGCCTGCTCGATCGGATCGCCTCCGGTGATCCAGCCGGCCGCAGTGGAAACGTCGATGACACCTGTGGCGAGGCCGACGGGAACCGAGATGACGGCGCCCGCCAGCAACACCGGGCTTGCACTGCTGAGCGCAATGAGCGGCAAGGCTCCGAATGCATCCGTGAAGTAGGTGTATCCGGGGACCGATGCCCCCATCAGGTCCGCGGAACCGTGCAGTACCAGGGACAACCCGGCAAAGCCCGCCGCCACAAAGGCAACGGGAAGCGCCGCACCCGGACCCGCCGTGAACTCGAGACCAAGGCTCAACAGTCCGAGGGAGGTTCCGGCCACTCCGGTGATGTCACCCACATCGTTGAGCACATCCCCGACCTGTTCGAGGGCGCCCTTGTGCTCCGGCGCCTTCGGCCCCTTCTCGGCGGCAGCCTTGATCACCACCGCGGCGGCCTTCGCCTCGATCTCGTGCTCACGGTGCAGTCGGGCCGCCCGACCGAGGACCTCGTTCAGCGCCGCCTTCGCAGCGTCCTTCTCGGCCTTGGCCGCCACCACCCGTTGTCGATCCGCGTCGGACATGCGCTCGTAGACAAAGAACGGGACGTCCCCCGCGTCCTTGGCCTGGGCGATCCGCGCCCTGGCGGCGCGTGCCTCCGACTCCAGGCCGGCGGCGCGCTGTTGCAGGTGGCTCAACTGGTCGGCCCATGCCTGCAGGACGGCTCGTGTCGACGTGAAGGCGGCATCCATGCCGACGAACTTCGGCCGCAGCACCGACAGTCGAGCCCGCATGCCGTCGGCCGCCGGGCCGGTCCATGCGGCGGTGGCCCCCACGGCCTGATCGATGGCGTTCAGAATGGTCGCGGACTGATCCACCGCACGCTGCACGTTCGACGCCAATGCGCTGACCGCCGCAGGAATGCCCGGAGTCGGATTCACCAGCAGACCAGGGAAGTTCGGATCCGCGACCACGACCCCACCGAGACCGCCCAGCCCGCCACCGGCGCGCTGGACCGCCCAGAGGTAGTCCTCGTCCGAACTCATGACTCGGGATTGAGCACTGACCGAATCGTGCTGCGCGCAGGAGCGGCAGGCGCTGCGGTAGCGGCCTGTGGCACCGAACCCGCACTCGACCCGTCGGGGCCCACCTGCGACGCACCGGGCGCGCCGGGCAACCTGAACACCGACTGCACCGCGCCCTCGGTCTGCGTGTAGTTCGCCCGTGCGATCCGGATCGCGTCCGCGACGTGCCCGAGGTCCTCTCGCATGAACTTCAGGCCGTGGTTCCAGTTGTCGTGGAACTTGCCGCACGCGTGGTCCAGATCCTTGTGCCCGGTGCGAATCGGGCCGGTCTCCTTGAGTGCGTCCAGCGACTGTTCGAGCACGTTCGTGCCCTGCCGCAAGTCGCCCGCGAGTCGATCGAGCCAGCCGAAATCGACCCCGAAATGCCCATCAGGCATGAGCTCCCCCGCCCACTTCGAACGCCTGTCGCATGAATCGCGACGAAGCTAGCACAGCGCGTGAGGAATGAGCGTGGATTACTCCGAGTGTGTCCCGGTCCGTCGGCTTACGGAGTCGGTGATTCCGTTTGATCCGTTTGCGCGCGGCCGACGTTCGGTCGGGTGGGTGATCGGCTTCAACAAACTGTTGACGGGGGTGATTCGGAGCGCCTAGCGTTCCGGCCATCGTCGCATCGGGGTGCCCGCTCCGGTGCGGCGTTCGACTCCGGGTGGGGTGCCCGCCCAGTGGGGAGGTTCCCGAGATGTCATCTGCGCCAGGACTCGACAGGCTCGACGAGGCGTCCACCGACGAGGCGATTCGGCTGCTCGGCGAGGTCTGTGCGAGCGGCGCCTGGATCGGCGCAGTGCTCGCGGGCCGGCCGTACGGGGAGCCGGACAAGCTGTACACGAGTTCCGACGAGGCGGTCGCCGCACTGACCGCCGCCGATCTCCAGGAGGCGATCGACGGCCATGCCGTGATCGGCCGCCCGCGCCACGACGATCCGCAGTCGGCGCGCGAACAGTCGGGCGTCCACCGGGCGGGTGACGCGGTGTTGGCCGAACTGCGGGCCGGGAACATCGCGTACGAGAACCGGTTCGGCCGGGTCTTCCTGATCTGCGCGAGTGGTCGCAGCGCCGCGGAGATGCTCGCCGAACTGCGGCACCGACTCGACAACGAACCGGCGTTCGAGTGGGAGGTCACCCGCGAGGAGTTGCGGAAGATCAACCGCCTGCGTCTGGAAGGGCTGATCTCCACGTGATCTCCACCCACATCCTGGACACCAGCGAGGGCCGACCGGCGACCGACGTCCCGGTCGAGTTGTCCCGGCGCGCGGCCGACGGAACGTGGACCGTGCTCGGCACGTCCGCCACCGACGCCGACGGCCGCTGCCCGGACCTGCCTCCGCTGGGTGTTCGACCCGACGCCGGACCGGTCGACGTCCGGCTGGTCTTCGACGTCGCCGCGTACCGCCGTGCCCGCGGCGAGACGCCGTTCTTCCCGGAGGTCCAGGTGGTCTTCACCGCTGACCCCGGCACGCGCTACCACGTACCGCTCTTGCTCAACCCGTACGGATACTCCGTTTATCGAGGGAGCTGACAGGCATGCCGATGGTGCTCGGCCAGAATCAGTACGGAAAGGCGGAGACCCGCGTGGTGCGGGTCCGCCGCGACACCGAACGGCACGAGGTCAAGGACCTCAACGTCAGCGTCGCACTGTCGGGCGAGTTGTCCGACACCCACTTCACCGGCGGCAACGACAACGTGCTGCCGACCGACACCATGAAGAACACCGTGTTCGCCTTCGCACGGGAACACGGCATCGACTCGGCCGAGGGCTACGGCGTGCGCCTGGCCCGGCACTTCGTCGAGTCGCAGCCCTCGATCACCCGGGCCCGGGTACGGATCGAGGAGTACCCGTGGAACCGGATCCCCGCCGCTCCCTCGCGCAACCGCTTCATCGGCGCGGACGAGATCCAACACTCGTTCGTCCGCGACGGCGGCGAGACCCGGACCACCGAGATCGTCTGGGAACACGGGCGGGTCCGGGTGATATCCGGGCTCAAGGACCTGATCGTGATGAACACGACGTCCTCCGAGTTCTGGGGCTACATCAAGGACCGATACACCACGCTCCGGGAGGCGTACGACCGGATCCTGGCGACCCAGGTCACCGCCCGCTGGCGGTTCTCCTTCGACGCGGGCGACGACGCGGTCGAGCCGAACTGGGAGCGCTCGTACGCCCAGGTGCGCCGACACCTGCTGGAGGCGTTCGCCGAGACCTACTCCTACTCGCTCCAGCAGACCCTGTACGCGATGGCCAACCGGGTCCTGACCGGGCGGCACGAGGTGGACGAGGTTCGGCTGTCCCTGCCGAACAAGCACAACTTCCTCGTCGACATGGAGCAGATCGGCGTCAAGAACGACAAGGAGGTGTACTACGCCGCCGACCGACCCTACGGTCTGATCGAGGGCACGGTGCACCGCGAGGGCGTCACTCCGCTGATTCCGGTGGACTGAACACACACTGCTCGGGCATTACCCCGGAGGATTCTCATCCGCCGTCCCGCCTCCGGGGCCCGCAGCAGGCAGGACCAGACGGCGGTACGTTCGCACATCGGACCGCTGCCGCAAAGGGACTGCCCATGTCTGTAGGGACCTCCGCCGGGAACGCCGCAGGGAACTCCGCCGCGACGTCCGCCGCCACCGGGCGCGTCGTCATCGAGAACTGCGCGATCGCCACCGTCGACGCACGCGACACCGAATACGCCTTCGGCCACATCGTGACCGCCGGCAACCGCATCGAGTCGGTCGGCGCCGGAGCCGCCCCGGCCGGCCTGGAGAACGTGGTGCGCCGGGTCGACGGAACCGGCCACCTGGTCACCCCGGGCCTGGTCAACACCCACCACCACTTCTACCAGTGGATCACCCGCGGCCTCGCCCAGGAGTGCAACCTCTTCGACTGGCTGGTGACGCTGTACCCCACCTGGGCGAAGATCGACGACGAGATGTGTTACGCCGCCGCACAGGGCTCGGCCGCCGCGCTGTTGCGCTCGGGCTGCACCACCTCCACGGATCACGCGTACGTCTTCCCCAAGGACGGCGGCGACATCCTGGGGGCGGAGATCCGCGCGCTGGCCGAACTTGGCATGCGCTTCCAGCCCACCCGCGGCTCGATGGACCTGGGCCGGTCGCAGGGCGGGCTGCCCCCGGACGCGTGCGTCGAGGACACCGACGCGGCACTCGCCGCGACCGCCGGGGCGATCGACAGATGGCACGACGCGTCCTTCGACTCGATGGTGCGAGTCACCGCCGCGCCCTGCTCTCCGTTCTCCGTCACTCCGGAACTCCTGCGCGGAGCAGCCGAGTTGGCCCGAGCCAAGGGCGTGCGACTGCACACCCACGGGTCGGAGACGGTGGAGGAGGAGGCGTTTTGCCGGGAGAGGTTCGGCATGGGTCCCACCGACTACCTGGAGAGCGTGGGCTGGCTGGGCGAGGACGTGTGGATGGCGCACTGCGTGCACATGAACGACTCGGACATCACCAAGTTCGCCGCCACCGGCACCGGCGTGGCGCACTGCCCGTCCTCCAACGCCCGAATCGCCGCGGGCATCGCCCGGGTGCCGGAGATGGTGGCCGCCGGCGTGCCGGTCGGCCTGGGCGTCGACGGCACCGCCTCCAACGAGTCGGGCGAGCTGGGTACGGAACTGCGCAACGCCCTGCTGATCGCCCGGCTGCGGGGCGGCCCGGCGGCGATGACGGTCCGTCAGTCACTGCGACTGGGCACGATGGGCGGCGCGAAGGTGCTCGGTCGCGAGCGCGAGATCGGCTCGTTGGAGCCCGGCAAGCTCGCCGACCTGGCCATGTGGCGGGTGGACGGCGTACTGCACTCGGGGATCGTCGACCCGGTCGCGGCCCTGGTCCTGGGTGCGGCGGCACCGCTGACCCTGCTGCTGGTGAACGGCCGCGAGGTGGTCGAACAGGGGCACCTCTCCCGGGTCGACGAGGAGGAGATCGCCCGCAACGTCGCCCACGCGGCGGCCCGGCTGCGCGCCGCGTAAACGGCCGAACCGCCGAGCCGGCGGACCGGCGGACCGGCAGGCCCGAGCGCCGGCGCCCCGACACACCACCGTCATCCCCTGACCTGCCGTCACGCGGCCGAGGCCCCCGGGACTTCGGCCGCGCGTCGGCCCGCGCCGGCACCTCAGTCCCGCGCCGCAACCGCCTTGGCCACCAGCGCCAGCGGCACCGTCGCACACTGCGTCGCGGACGCCACCGTCATCGTCCGCACCCCGGTCCGCCCGGCGATGTCGACCAGTCGCGCCGCGTCGCACGAGTACGGCCGGCCATGCGGCACGTCCCGGGCACACGTATCCGCGTCTACGAACGCCGGCAACCACGGCTGCCCGTCCCGGCCGCGAATGAAGACCACCGACTCGGTGTCGTCGATCGCGACGACCACCCCGCCGGCCACGATCTCCGCGAGCAGGTCGGCAGGGTCGATCTCGGAGTCGTCGGCGCGGTCGAGGATGGCGGCCAGGGCCGGGTTCGCGGCAGTCATGCCAAGATCATATGGGCCCCGATTGTCGGGATTGGGCAGCACCGACCCGGCGCAACCCACGCCGACCCGGGTCGGACCCGCCCCGCGTGCTCGAAGCCGGACTACGCCTCACGCCCCAGCGTCCGCAAATAGGCGCGCCAGCCACCGAACTCGGTGATCTCCTTGTGCCGGCCCGACTGCAATTCGCCGCGCCGCAGGATCATCGAGAAGCAGGCCGAGCCGTCCTCCAGCTTGATGATCCCGAACTCCAGCTCGGCCGGCTCGGTCGGCAGGAGGTTGTCGCGCAGCACCTCGTCCGGAACCTCGTACACCTCGCCCGCGATCTGCACCTCGCTCGCCGGATCGGGCAACAGACCAGGACAACGGTCGCCGATGGAGAAGAAGCGATAGCCGGGCGCGGTACGGGTCTTGGCCACCAGCGGCGCACCCGCCAGGTGATGGTGGAACGGACCACCCTCCATCGCCTGGCCGTTGAGGAACATCCGTGCCATTGTGCTGCCTCCTGTTCGATGCCCGCACGGACAACGTCGGCGCGAGCAGTGTCGGCATGAGCGATGCCCGCACGAACAGCGTCGGCGCGAGCGGTGTCGACGCGAGCGATCTCGGCACCGGCGGTACCGGCGCGACGTCGCCCGCGCCCGAAAACACGGTGCCAAGCTGCGGAACGACCGGGCCCGCCCGATTGGACGCGCCCCACGACCGCCGGGGTGGACCCGGCCGTCCCGGCATTGGGGGGATCGGCGAACAGCCCGCCTCAGTCGAGCAGTTCGTATCCCGGCAGGGTGAGGAAGTCGACGAAGTCCGCAGCCAGGGCCACCTTGAGGAACAGGTCCCGGGCGGCCGTCCAGCGGCCCGCCTCGAACCGGTCGTCACCGATGTCCTCGCGCAGTGCGCCCAGTTCCTCGACGACCAGGCGCCGGACCAGGTCCGCGGTCACCTTCTCGCCGGTGTCCGCGAGCACCACGCCGTTGTTGATCCACTGCCAGACCTGGGACCGGGAGATCTCCGCGGTCGCCACGTCCTCCATCAGGCCGAAGACGCCGACCGCCCCGTATCCGCGCAGCCACGCCTCCAGGTAGCGCAGCCCGACCCCGACCGCCGCGTGCAGCCCGGCCCCGGTCGGCGACCCCTCGGCCGACGCCACATCCAGGAGCTGATCCGCCGTCACCTCGACGTCGTCCCGGGTGCGTTCGATCTGGTTGGGTCGATCGCCGAGCACCGCGTCGAACGCCTCGCGGCAGACCGGCACCAGGTCGGGGTGCGCCACCCACGAGCCGTCGAAGCCGTCGCCGGCCTCGCGGTCCTTGTCGTCGCGCACCTTGGTCAGCGCCGCCGCGTTGGCCGCCGCGTCGCGTCGGGAGGGGATCACCGCCGCCATCCCGCCGATCGCGTGCGCCCCGCGCCGGTGGCAGGTGCGCACGAGCAGTTCGGTGTACGCCCGCATGAACGGCGCGGTCATGGTGACCGCGTTGCGGTCCGGCAGGACGAACGCGTCGCCCGCGTCGCGGAAGTTCTTGACGATGCTGAACAGGTAGTCCCAGCGGCCCGCGTTCAGACCCGACGCGTGCTCGCGCAGTTCGTACAGGATCTCGTCCATCTCGAACGCGGCCGTGACCGTCTCGATCAGCACGGTGGCGCGGATCGTACCGCGCGGGATGTCCAGCAGGTCCTGTGCGTGCCGGAACACGTCGTTCCACAACCGGGCTTCGAGGTGGCTCTCGATCTTGGGCAGGTAGAAGTACGGGCCCAGGCCCCGGTCGAGCAGGCGGGCCGCGTTGTGGAAGAAGTACAGCCCGAAGTCGACCAGCGCGCCGGCGGCCGGCACTCCGTCGACCAGGACGTGCCGCTCGTCCAGATGCCAGCCGCGCGGGCGCATCACCACGGTGGCCAACTCGTCGTCCGGGCGCAGCCGGTAGCTCTTGCCCTCGGCGGTGGAGAAGTCGATCCGCCGGTCGTAGGCGTCGATCAGGTTGAGCTGATGCGCGACGACGTTGTGCCAGGTCGGCGCCGACGCGTCCTCGAAGTCGGCGAGCCAGATCCGGGCGCCGGAGTTGAGCGCGTTGATGGTCATCTTGCGATCCGCCGGGCCGGTGATCTCCACCCGTCGGTCCCGCAGCGCGGGCGGCGCCTCGGCGACACGCCAGTCGGCGGCCCGCACCTCGGCGGTCTCCGGCAGGAAGTCGAGCCGGCCGGTGCGGGCGATCTCCTCGCGTCGGGCCCGGCGCAGGTCGAGCAACGCGTCGCGACGGCCGCCGAACCTGCGTTGCAGGCTCGCCACGAAACGCAGCGCCTCGGTGGTGAGCACCTCGTCCGCTCGCGGCACGGAGCCGCCGGTCGCCGTGCCGTGCTTGACCACGATGGCCGGTGCACTCATGGGTGGCTCTCCCTCGCCGTCGACGCTCTTTTGTAGAGTGGACATTAGTTTCCGGGAAACGGAAGTTCAACAACTTGTTGAAATATTCTCGACGAAGGATCATGCCGTGGCCGCACTCGACTCACGTAGCAACGGCACGAGCGGTGGCGTCCAGTCCCTGGAACGCGCGTTCGACCTCCTCGAACTGCTCGCCGACGCGGGCGGAGTGCTGACGCTCAGCGAACTCGCCGCGCGTTCAGGATTGCCCATGCCCACCATCCACCGCCTGGTACGCACGCTCGTGTCGCTGGGATATCTGCGCCAGGACGCCTCTCGCCGCTACACCCTGGGCCCGCGGCTGATCCGGTTGGGCGAGACCGCAGGTCGCCTGCTCGGCGGCTGGGCCCGGCCGTACCTGGCCGAACTGATGGAGGCCACCGGCGAGACCGCCAATCTCGCGGTGCTGGAGGCCGGCGAGGTGGTCTATGTCGGCCAGGTGCCCAGCAGGCATTCGATGCGGATGTTCACCGAGGTCGGCCGGCGCGTACAGCCGCACTGCACCGCGGTGGGCAAGATCCTGCTCGCCCAACTCCCGGAGGCGGACGCCGCCCGCGTGCTCGGCGGTCGACCACTGACCTCGCACACCGAACACACCGTCACCGATCCGGCCGAGCTGCTCGCCCAGTTCCCGCGGATCAGGGCCCAGGGCTATGCGATCGACGACCAGGAACAGGAACTCGGCGTGCGCTGCGTCGCGGTCGTGGTGCCGGGAGCGCCCACCGCGACCGCGCTGTCCGTGTCCGGCCCCGAGGGCCGGATCCGGGCGATGGAGGAGCGCTGGATGACCACCAGGATGCAGGAGATCGCGGTCCGGCTGGGCGCGCGCCTGGGCGGCACCGAACCGGCCCCGGAGTCGATGCCCACGAACTGACACCCGCGCCCGGTCCGCGCCTTCGGATGAATCCACCACACCGCCCGCACCCGCGCCGACCGGCTCTCGTACGTTCCGCCCGTGGACCCTCGCCGGCCCGGCGGCTCTACTGGCGGGCATGTCCCACCCCTTCGCGCCACCCGCTCCGCTGCTCGACCGGTTCGCTCGTGTGCACACCGACCTGCGCGTGTCCCTGACCGGCCGGTGCAATCTGCGCTGTACGTACTGCATGCCCGCCGAGGGCCTGCCCTGGTTGCCCGCCGACGACCTGCTCACCCGTGCGGAGACCACCCGCCTGGTCCGGATCGCGGTGGACCACCTCGGGCATCCGCACGGTGCGACTCACCGGCGGCGAACCGCTGTTGCGGCCGGATCTGCCCGCGCTGATCGCGGATCTGGCCGGCCTGCCCCGGGCTCCCGAACCGTCGCTGACCACCAACGGAGTCCGGCCGGCGGCCCTGGCCCCCGCACTGCGCACGCGGCGGGTCTGCGGCGGGTCAACGTCAGCCTGGACACGCTGCGGCCCGAGCGGTTCGCCCGGCTCACCCGCCGGGACCGGATCGAGGACGTGTTCGCCGGGCTGCGCGCGGCACGCGCGGTCGGCCTCGCACCGGTCAAGGTCAACACGGTGCCGGTACGCGGGCTCAACGACGACGACATCGTGCCGATGGTCGAAGGGGCGATCGAGCACGGCTACCGACTGCGCTTCATCGAACAGATGCCGCTGGATCCGCACGGCGCGTGGGATCGCGACCTGACGATCACCGCGGCCGAGGTACTGGACCGACTGGCCGCACGCTTCACCCTCTCCGCCGTGCCCCGGGACGACTCGTCACCCGCCGAGGAGTGGCACCTGGCCGGCACCGACGCCGCGGTCGGCGTGATCGCGAGTGTGACCCGGCCGTTCTGCGGTGCGTGCGACCGGGTCCGCCTCACCTCCGACGGACAGTTGCGCACCTGCCTGTTCGCCCGCGAGGAGTCCGACCTGCGCGGCCTGCTGCGCTCGGGCGCGGACGACGACGAGATCGCCTCGACCCGACCGAGTGGGCGACCTGCTCGTCGGCGACAGCGCGATCGTCGTGGCGGTCGCCACCGCACATCGCGCGGCGGCCTTCACGGCCTGCCACGAACCGGTCGACCGGATCAAGCACGAGGTGCCGATCTGGAAGCGGCAGACCTACCTCGACGGCGCCCGGGGCCGGGTCAACTGCGAGCACTGAGCGCCGGCGGCCCGACCGGATCCAGCCCGAGCACCGCACCGGCCACCGTGGCAAGCGTCGCGGCCACCCCCGCGGTGTCCCGCAGATGGCGGGTGCGCGCCACGTCGTTGATCGCGGTCAGCGCGGCGTACACCCGGATCCGGGCGGGCGCCGTCGCGTACTCCGGGCGCACCGCGCACAACAGGTGCACCCACTCCATCAGGTAGTCGGACTGCGCCTGCCGGGCCCGATGCCGAGCCGGCGTCGGCAGGTGCGAGACCTCCGTGAGCAACAACGTGACCAGGTCGCTGTGTTCGGCCGCGAATCGGATGTAGGCCGCCAGCAGGACGCGCAGCGCCGTCTCGGGATCCGCGGCGCCGGCGAGCGCGCGCGTCATGTCCATCGCCAACCACTCGATGCCCCGGGTCACCGCCGCCGAGAGCAGGTCCCCCTTGCTCTCGAAGTGGTTGTACACACTCGGGCCCGCGATTCCGGCCGCCGCGCCGATGTCCTCGATGGCCACGCCCGCGTACCCCTGCTCGGCGAACATCCGTACGGCCGCGGTCAGCAACGCCTCGCGGCGCGAGCGCAGCACCAGCCCGGCCGGCGGACGGGCCATCGGCACCAGTTCGGCGGGCGGCGCGGCCACCGCCGCCCGGCCCAACTCCACCAGCAGCCGCAGATATTCCGGACGCGGGAGTTCGATGTGATGGAAGGACGGGCTGAGCAGCACGCCCAGGCCGCACCACGCGAGCAACTCGGCCTGTTCGGGCGACAACTCCGGCCGGGCGGTCCGGATCAGCCCGGCGACCACGGCGGTCACCGCGCGGATCTCGCGCCGGACCTCGGCCCGCTCCGCCGCCGGCAACAACCGGCCCTCGCGCTGCCACAACACGCCGACCTCGCGATGGTCGAGGGTGACCGCGACCACCGCACGCAGCACGGTGTCCGGATCCTCGACCGCGCTGCGCGCCAGTGCGTCGCGCACCGGCGCGACCCCGTCGAGCACGACCTGCATGAGCAGGTGCTGCTTGCTCCGGAAGTGCCGGTACAGCGCCGACGGTCCCATGCCCACCGCCTCGGCGATGTCGCTCATACCCACGTCCGCGTACCCGCGGCGGTGGAACAGTTCGGCTGCCGCGGCCAGGATCAGCGCGCGCCGATTGCGTGGTCGGGTCCCCCGGGCCGGTGGCACGTGTCCACCGACCTTGCGCACCGCAGCCGCCATCGCGTACTTCCTTCCGGGATCCGCCCCGGCGCCATTGTTTCAGCCGGCCGCGCCCGCCGCCGACGCGCGAATCGGGCCCTCGGGCGTTCGGTTACTACCCTGGGCGACATGACGACCTCACTGATCACCGGTGCCACCTCGGGCCTCGGCGCCGCGTTCGCCCGACGACTCGCCCACGAGGGGCACGCCCTCGTCCTGGTCGCGCGCGACCGGGAACGCCTGGCCGAATCCGCCCGCGACCTGAGCGAGGAGCACGGGGTGCCGGTGGAGGTGCTGGCCGCGGACCTGGCCACGGACGAGGGAATCGCGGCGGTCGAGGCCCGGCTCGCCGATCGCGTCGCACCGGTGGACGTGTTGGTCAACAACGCCGGCTTCGGCAACAAGGGCGGTTTCCTGGACGCGTCCACGGCCGACGAGGTGCGCATGCTCAAGGTGCACTGCGAGGCGGTGCTGCGGCTGACCACCGCCGCGAGTGCCGCGATGCGCGAGCGTGGTCGCGGCTGGGTGATCAACGTGGCCTCCGTCGCGGCCTTCCTGCCGCGCGGCACCTACGGCGCGAGCAAGGCGTGGGTGGTCAGCTTCACCGAGGGCGCGGCCCGCGAACTCGCGGGCAGCGGTGTGCGGTTGATGGCGCTGTGTCCGGGCTTCGTGCGCACCGAGTTCCACCTGCGGGCCGGGATGGGCACCTCCAACATCCCCAACTGGATGTGGTTGGACGCCGATCGGGTGGTCGCCGCCGCGATCCGCGACCTCGCGGTGGGCCGCACGGTCAGCGTGCCGGACCTGCGCTACAAGGCGGTGGTCGGGTTGGCCAAACTCACCCCCCGCGGCCTGTTCGGCAGCGTATCCACCAGGACCGGTCGGGTCTACGGACCGACCCGCCCGTAGCGCACATCCGGCCACCGGCCCGGGCACGCCACAGGCCCCGCCGACGCGAAGTCGGCGGGGCCTGCGGGCGCGTACCGGGCGGGGCGGTGGGGACTTCACGCCCCTCCCCCGGGCATCCGCGAGGTTCGGGGGGATCGTCCGGGGCCGGTGCCCGGGGGCGCCGGCCGCGGACGCCGGGCCGTCAGCGCTTCGGGCGACCCTTGGGCCGGTCGCTCTTGCCGCGCCTGGCCGCCTTGTGGGATTCGAGGGTGTCCGTCGCCTCCGCTGCCGGTGCCGGTGCGGAGTCGGCACGCTCGGCTTCGACGAACAGCGAATTCTTGTTCTGCAGGTGAGGTTTCGACTTCTGCTTGGCCATGGCCGTTTTCCTCCTACGGAGAACCGATGGTCGGTCGTCATCCACTCTCACATCGATCGTCACGCGGTGCATGTCGAGAGCTACCGAACGTGTTGATCGAATGCGAATGGCAGCCCGAAATTGCTTCTACGATGCCTGGATGCTCCTTGACCCACCCGGGCGCGCTCCCCGGCCCCGGACGCGATTCCACCGCAGCAAACGAGGGATCGTCGGCTCCCTGACCGGCCTGGGCCTCGCATTCGGTTGCGTGCAATGCCTGGTGCCCGCCTACCTGCACGACGGTGCGAAATCGTCCTTGGCCGGTGCCACTCTCACGCCCTCCAAGCCGCCGCCGGCCGCCGCCGCGCATCCGCCCGCGGGGATTCCGGACACCCCTCGGGGCGGCTCCGCGATCGAGGGCCGCAGCTACATCCGCGTACCCGGCGCCCGGCCGATGGTGTTCGGACATCGGGGTGCGCCGACCCTGGCCCCGGAGAACACGCTGCCCTCGGACGAGGCGGCCCGGCGCTCGGGCGCGGACTGGATCGAGAACGACGTGCAGCCCAGCGTCGACGGCGTCCCGCACATCATGCACGACGCCACCGTGAATCGAACCACCAACGGCAAGGGCCGCCTGCGCGAACTGACGGCTGCTCACCTGGCCACGCTGGACGCCGGCAAGTGGTTCAAGCCGTCCTTCGCCGGCACCCATGTACTGACCCTGCGCGAGCAACTCGCCGACCTGCGCACGCACGGCGGCCGGCTGCTCCTGGAGATCAAGACCCCGCACACCCGGGAGGAGATCTCCCGGATCGTCCAGGAGGTACGGACCGCCGGCATGTCCGGCCGGGTGTTCGTGCAGAGTTTCGACGTGGATTCGCTGCGGATCACCCGTGACGTCGCCCCCGAGTTGCCGCTCGGACTGCTCCGGGATCGGCTGGACCCCGATCCGGTGGCGCTGGCCAAGGAGTTGCGCCTCGCCTCGTACAACCCGTCCTACCAGGCCCTGCGGCAACGCCCGCAACTGGTGCAGCAGTTGCACGCCGCCGGCATCGCGGTACTGGCCTGGACGCCGGACGACCCCAAGGAGTGGGCGGCGCTCGACGAGGCGGGGGTGGACGGCATCATCACGAACCGGACCGCCGACCTGGTCTCGTGGCTCACCACGCACCACGCGAAGGGCACCGGCAAACCCTGAATCGACGCACCATGAGGCCCGCGGCCGATTCCGGGTAACCCTCCCGGAACCGGCCGCGGGCCTTCTTCTCGGAGGTTCGGCCCGGCCGGCCGGGCCGACTGTCCACGGACCGGCGTCGGCAAACCCTTTACCTCGTGAGGGCAATGTGACATTTTACAGATGTGAGCGAACTCCGTCCCAGTGATGTCGTCGTCATCGGCGCGGGCGTCGTCGGCGCCGCGTGCGCCCACTACGCCGCCCGTGCCGGCCTGTCCGTCACCGTGCTCGATCGTGGTCCGGTCGCGGGCGGGACCACCGGTGCCGGCGAGGGAAACCTGCTGGTCTCCGACAAGGAGCCCGGACCCGAGCTGGCCCTGGCCCTGCTCTCGCTCCGCCTGTGGGCCGAACTCGCCGAGGACGGGCCCGATTTCGAGTACCAGCGCAAGGGCGGCCTGATCGTCGCCCGGACCGGGGCCGAGGCGGGCGCGATGGCCGCCACCGCCGCCACGCAGCGCCCCTGCGGGGTCACCGCGCACGCCGTGGACGCTGCGGACCTGGCCTCCTACGAACCGCACCTGGCCCCGGGGCTGGCCGGCGGGACGCACTATCCGCAGGACGCGCAGGTGCAGCCCGCGCTGGCCGCCGCCGCGCTGCTGAGCTCGGGGGTGCGGTTGCACACCGGGGTCAGCGTCACCGGCTTCCGGCTCGGGCGGGACGGGCGGGTGCTCGGCGTACGCACCTCGCACGGCGAACTCGCCACCGGCGCGGTGGTCAACGCGGCGGGCACCTGGTCCGGTGCGGTGGCCGCGCTCGCCGGGGCGTCGCTGCCGATTCTCCCCCGCCGCGGCTTCGTACTGGTCACCGAGCCGCTGCCGGCGATGGTGCGACACAAGGTGTATGCCGCGAGCTACGCGGGCGACGTCGCCGGCGACGACGCGGACCTGGCCTCGTCGGCCGTGGTCGAGGGCACCCCGTCCGGCACCATCCTGATCGGCGCGAGCCGCGAACGGGTCGGTTTCGACCGTTCGTTCCCGGTCCCGGTGCTGCGCCGGCTGGCGGCGCAGGCGATCGAGCTGTTCCCGTTCCTGGCCGGCGTCTCGGTGTTGCGCGCCTATCGGGGGTTCCGGCCGTACTCCCCGGACCACCTGCCGGTGATCGGCCCGGATCCGCGCGTGCCCGGCCTGTGGCACGCGTGCGGTCACGAGGGCGCCGGCGTCGGACTGGCGCCCGCCACCGGGCACCTCGTCGCCCGGGGACTGACCGGCAAGGACCCCGAGTTCGACTCCACCCCATTCGCCCCGACCCGCTTCGCGGAGGTGTCCTCGTGACCGGCGCATCCGAACCCACTCCGGTCCACCCGCCCGGCGCGGACCACTTCCGGATCGGCGTGGACGGTCGGCCCGTCCCGGTGGAGGCCGGGCAGACCGTCGGCGCCGCGATGCTCGCCGCCGGGATCCGGTCCTGGCGCACCACCCGGTTCGCCGGCAAGCCGCGGGGGTTGTTCTGCGGCATCGGGGTGTGCTTCGACTGTCTGGTCACGGTGAACGGCACCCCCTCCCTGCGGGCCTGCCTGGTCACCGCCCGCCCCGACGACGAGGTGAGCACCACATGACCCACGACCTGGTCGTCGTCGGCGCCGGCCCCGCCGGCCTCACCGCCGCCGTCACCGCCGCCCGCTTCGGCCTGCGGGTCGCCGTCCTGGACGCCGGCTCCCGCGCGGGCGGCCAGTACCACCGGCACCGCGCCGGTCGGCCGCCCGCCTGGCCGCCGCTCGCCCGCCTGCACACCGTCGAACACCTCGCCGAACACCGCGTCTGGGCGGTCGAACGCACGGCCGACGGCTTCGCCGTGCACGCCGTGGCCGGCGAGCGGGACGGCGGCCCGGTGACCGTGACCGGCCGCAACCTGCTGCTGGCCACCGGCGCCTACGACCGGCAACTGCCCTTCCCCGGCTGGGATCTGCCCGGAGTGCTCACCGCCGGCGGTGCCCAGGCCCTGATCAAGGGCAACGGCGTGGCGCCGGGCCGACGCGCGGTGGTGGCCGGCACCGGTCCGTTCCTGCTGCCGGTCGCGGTGGCGCTGGCCGACGCGGGCGTCAAGGTGAGCGCCGTGCTGGAGGCGTCCCGACCCACGCCGCGGGCCGCCGCGCTCGCGCCGCACAGCCCCGCGCGCGTGGTCGAGGCGGGCCGCTACGCGCTCGCCCTGGCCCGTCGGCGCATCCCGTACCGAACCGGCCGGGCCGTGATCGCCGCGCACGGCGACGACACCGGCCTGACCTCGGTCACCGTGGCCCGTCTGGACGCCGACTGGCGACCTCGTCCCGGGACGTCCACCGAAGTGGCCTGCGACACCCTCGCGGTCGGCTTCGGATTCACCCCGCAACTCGAACTGGCGGGCCAACTCGGGTGCGCGACCACCCCGGACGGCTTCGTCGCGGTCGATGCCCGACAGGCGACCGATCTTCCCGGGCTGTCCGCCGCCGGCGAGAGCACCGGCATCGGCGGAGTGCATCTGGCGGAGGTCGAGGGCGAGTTGGCCGGGTACGCGATCGCCGGCCGGACGCCGCCGCGCGCGCTGTTGCGCCGCCGGGCCGCGCTCACCCGGTTCGCCGCCGGGTTGCGCGCGCTCTACCCGGTCCGCCCCGGGTGGTCGTCCTGGCCGCACGCCGACACCCTGATCTGCCGCTGCGAGGAGGTGCCGCGCGATCGCATCGAGGAGGCGGCCCGGCTCGGCGCCGACGACGTGCGCTCGATCAAGCTGCTCACCCGCGCCGGCATGGGCTGGTGCCAGGGCCGGATGTGCGCCGAGGCCACCGCGTGCGTGTTGTCCGACGTGCTGGACAGACCGATCGCCGCGCCGGCACCCACTCGTCCGATCGGTGTGCCCATCCGTCTCGGAGACCTAGCCCAAGGAGCCTCATGAGCCCGCATCCCGCCTCCTCCCCTGCCGGTCCGGACCGACCCGACACCCGGCAGCCGTGGCACGGAGTCGTGGTGGCCACCGCGCTGCCGCTGCGCGAGGACCTGTCCGTGGACTTCGACGCCTACGCCGAACATGTGCGCTGGCTGGTGGATTCCGGCTGTGACGGCGTCTGCCCGAACGGCTCGCTCGGCGAGTACCAGTCGCTCACGCCCGACGAGCGGGCCCGGGTGGTCGACGTCGCGGTCGAAGCGGTGGGCGGCGACCGGGTGTTGCCCGGCATCGCGGCCTACGGCGCGGCGGAGTCGCTGCGTTGGGCCGAGCAGGCCGCCGAGGCGGGCGCCCGCGCGGTGATGCTGCTGCCGCCCAACAGCTACCGCGCGGACACCCGCACGGTGCTCGACCACTACCGCACCGCGGCCCGCGCGGGCCTGCCGATCGTCGCGTACAACAACCCGTTCGACACGAAGGTCGACCTGACCCCCCGACTGCTCGCGGACCTGTACGAGGAAGGTCTCGTGGTCGGCGTCAAGGAGTTCACCGGGGACGTGCGCCGGGCCTACGAGATCGCCGAACTCGCGCCCGGACTGGACGTGTTGATCGGCAGCGACGACGTCGCGCTGGAGTTCGGGCTGGCCGGTGCGGTCGGCTGGATCGCCGGCTACGCGAACGTCTTCCCGCGGGCCACCGTCGAGTTGTACCGCGCCGCGATCGGCGGCGATGTGCGCGCCGTGTTGCCGCTGTACCGCCTGTTGCATCCACTGCTCCGGCTGGATTCGCGCACCGAGTTCGTACAGTCGATCAAGCTGTCGATGGACCTGGCCGGGCGCCGCGGCGGCCCGTGTCGCGCGCCGCGGCTCCCGTTGTTGCCCGAACAGGAGGCGTCGGTGCGCGAGTTCACCGAGAAGGCGCTCGCGGAGGGACTGGCCTGATGCGCTCACGACACGTTTTCCACGCGGTCGACTCGCACACCGAGGGCATGCCGACCCGGGTGATCACCGGCGGCGTCGGCGTGCTGCCCGGTGCCACCATGGCCGAGCGGCGGGTGCACTTCATGGCCCACCGGGACGACCTGCGCACGCTGTTGATGCACGAGCCGCGCGGACACGCCGCGATGAGCGGCGCGATCCTGCAACCGCCGACCCGCCCGGACGCGGACTACGGCGTGTTGTTCATCGAGGTGTCGGGTTGCCTGCCGATGTGCGGACACGGCACGATCGGGGTGGCCACCGTGCTGGTGGAGACCGGCATGGTCGAGGTGGTCGAACCGGTCACCACGGTCCGCCTGGACACGCCCGCCGGGCTGGTGATCGCCGAGGTCGAGGTCCGCGACGGCGCGGCCCGCTCGGTGACCCTGCGCAACGTCCCCTCGTACGCCCACACCCTGGACGCGACCGTGGACGTGCCGGGTCTGGGTTCGGTCGGCTACGACCTGGCCTACGGCGGCAACTTCTACGCGATCCTGCCGATCGACAAGATCGGCCTGCCGTTCGACCGGGCCGAGGGCGGACGCATCCTGGAGGCCGGGCTGGCGATCATGACGGCGATCAACGAGCAGGCCCGGCCGGTGCATCCGGAGGATCCGAAGATCGCGGGCTGCCACCACGTGCAGTTCCTGGCGCCCGGCTCGGACGCCACGCTGTCGCGCAACGCGATGGCGATCCACCCGGGTTGGTTCGACCGCTCGCCGTGCGGCACCGGAACCAGCGCTCGGATGGCCCAGTTGGCCGCACGCGGCGAATTGGCGATCGGACAACCGTTCGTCAACGAGTCGTTCATCGGGACCCGCTTCCACGGGCGGCTGGTGGAACGCACCGAGGTGGGCGGCCATCCGGCCGTGGTTCCGCTGGTCACCGGACGGGCCTGGATCACCGCCACCGCGCAGTATCTGCTCGATCCCGAGGATCCCTTCCCGGCCGGGTTCCGCCTGTGAGGGCGGCCGAACCGGGGGCACGACCGGGGGCGCGACCAGCCGAAATATGCTCACGCTCGGTGATCGCCCGTACGCACAGCTCCGATCCCGCCCACAGGGTGACTGACCGTCAGTAGCATGGCGGGAGGAGGCACCATGGAAACGGGACACGGAGCGCTCGCGCTGCCGTCCTTCGATGATCGGCCGATCCTGCGGGATCGGGTGGCACGGGAGTTGCGCGCGGCGTTGATCGCGGGCGAGATGCGGCCGGGTGTGGTCTATTCCGCGCCCGCGTTGGCCGCGCAGTTCGGCGTGTCACCGACCCCGGTCCGCGAGGCGATGCTCGACCTCGCCAACGAGGGACTGGTCGAGGCCGTTCGCAACAAGGGCTTTCGGGTCACCGAGCTCTCCGACCGCGAGTTGGACGAGTTCACCGAGGTCCGCGCGCTGATCGAGGTTCCGGTGGTGGCCCGCCTCGCGGGCGTGGTCACCCCGGCCCAACTGGCCGCGCTGCGACCGGTCGCCGAGGAGATCGTGGCGGCGGCGGAGGAGGGCGACCTGATCAGGTACGTGGAGGCGGATCGCCGCTTCCATCTGTCGTTGCTCGCGTTGGCGGGCAACGAACACCTGGTTCGGGTGGTCGGCGATCTGCGCAAACGCTCGCGCCTGTACGGCCTGTCCCGGCTCGCGCAGAACGGCCGCCTCGCCGCGTCCGCCGCCGAGCACCTCGAACTCCTGGACGCGCTCGCCACCGGCGATCCCGCCCGGGCCGAGGACGTGATGGCCCGGCACATCGGCCACGTCCGCCACCTGTGGGCGGGTCCCGAGCAACCGAGCTGAAGCCGACACCGGCGGCCCGAGCGCGAGGCACTCGGGCGGCCGGTTCGGTCGGCGTGTCGTTCCCGGTCACAGTCGGCCGGCGACCATGTCCATCAGGCGGTCCAGGACCGCGCCGCCGGAGGCGTTGGAGCCGTTGTGCTCCCATTCGTTGGTGACCCACGCCCGAACGTTGGCCACCCGGCGCGCGGTGTCCAGGGACAGGTCCGCGTCCACGTACATGTCGTCGAAGAAGACCGCCGCCGCGACCGGGACCCGGTTGTTCCGCAGTCGCTCGACGTCGTACAGGACGGGCCAGTCGTCGTGCCGGGCGAGCTGGTCGGCCGCTTCGCGGAAGGGGCGCAGGGCGGCGATCTCCTCGAACATCCAGGGGTACATCATCTCGCCGGTGAACAGCAGCGGATCGGCGGTCTCGGCGAACTCCGGCAGCTCCGCGTGCACCTTCGCCGCGGCCCATCCGGTGGCGACCTTGCCCTGCGCGTAGATCGGCTCCTGGAGCACGGCCCACAGCGGCTGGTCGGTGAGGGCGGTGGCGTGCATCGCGGCGGCCCGGAAGGTGTCCGAGACCCGGTCGCCGTCCCACGCCTCGTCCAGCATCCAGTGCACCTGCTCGAAGCCGTCGCCCATCCCGAACACCTGGCCCAGGAACTGCAGCCGGCGCGGGGTGAGTCGGTCGCCGTCGGGCAACCGCACGTCGTGCGCGGCCAGATGGTCGGCCAGTCGCCGCACCGCCGCCACGTCGTCCGGATAGCGGGCGTAGTACTCGGCGTTCTTCGCCCGCACCCGGGGATACGTGCGGTGGTAGACGTCCTCGGCCGTGCAGTCCAGGCCGATCAAGCCCCCGGTGACATAACAGGACTTCAGGCCCTCGGGCGCTTGGGAGAGGTAGGCGAGCGTGATGAAACCGCCATAGCTCTGCCCGAGCGTCTCCCACGGCTCGTCGCCGCACAGCCGTCGACGGATGAACTCGGCGTCTGCGACGATCGCGTCCTCGCGCATGTGCCGCAGCAGCGCGGCGAGTTCCTCGGGTGCGGTACGGGCCGCCAGGCTCGGTGTGATCGGCGTGCTGCGACCGGTGCCGCGTTGGTCCAGGAGCAGTACGCGGTGGGTGCGCAGCGCGCGCTGAAGCCAGCCGGTGGCGCGATTGGGTCGCCCGGCCTTGCCGCCCGGGCCGCCCTGCAGGAAGCACAACCACGGCCGCTTCCGGTCCGCGGCGAGCGGATCGACCACCTCGCGTGCGAAGACCTCGATGGTCGGCCCGTCCGGACGGGAGTGGTCGAGCGGAACGGTGAAGGTGTGATCGGTCAGGGCCATCCCCGGTATCCGGGTGATGCGGGTCATGCGTCTTTCCCCCCAAGCTCGTGTCCGTGTCCGTGTCCGTATCCGTATTCGGGTCTCGCGTGCGGATGGTGCGGACGGCACACGAACGAATCTGCCCCGATATACCGGCGCCGACTCGTTCGGCCCTTCCGCGCCGTCGACGGGTGCGCAAGGGTCGGGGGTTCCGATTCCACTCGGCGAAAGGTGTGCAGTCGTGGTCGATGGCGCCGACGCTGCCGGTCCCTATTCCGCGTTCCAGGACTCGATCTACCTCGATGGCCTGCTGACCGGGCAGACGCCCGCGTATCCCACGGACGCCGGCGCCCTGGAGGTGGCCGCCGGCGAACGGCTCGATCCGGGTCCGCGCGGCTACGTGCTGGGCGGGGCGGGCGGCGGGGCGACGATGCGGGCCAATCGGGCGGCGTTCGAGCGGCGCCGGATCGTCCCGCGCATGTTGCGCGACGTGGGGACGCGCGACCTGTCCTGCTCCGTGCTGGGCACCGCGACACCGGCGCCGGTGTTGCTCGGGCCGGTCGGGGTGCAGTCCATCGTGCATCCCGAGGGCGAGTTGGCGACCGCGCGCGCCGCGGCCGCACTGGGGCTGCCGATGGTGTTGAGCACGGCGTCGTCCCATACGTTGGAGGAGGTCGCCGCCGCGTCCGGGTCGGGTCCGCGCTGGTTCCAGCTCTACTGGCCGCGCGACGACGACGTGACGATCAGCCTGCTCGCCCGGGCTCGGGCGGCCGGGTACACCGCGCTCGTGGTCACCCTGGACACCTGGTTCCTGGGCTGGCGGCCGAACGACCTGGATCGCGCCTATCTGCCCTTCCTGCACCAGGTCGGCATCGCGAACTATCTGAGCGATCCGGCCTTCCTGGCCGGGCTGAGCAAGCCGATCGCGGAGGACCCGACCGCGGCGATCGTGCACTGGGCGGGAATGTTCTCCGATCCGACCAAGACGTGGGCCGACCTGGCGTTCCTGCGCGAGAACTGGATCGGGCCGATCGTGCTCAAGGGTGTCCTGCATCCGGACGACGCCTGCCGGGCCCGCGACGCCGGTCTGGACGGGGTCGTGGTCAGCAACCACGGCGGGCGCCAACTCGACGGGGCGGTGGCCGCGTTGGACGCGCTGCCGGCGGTGGTGGCGGCGGTCGGCGAGGACTTGACGGTGCTCTTCGACAGCGGCGTACGCACCGGAACGGATCTGCTCAAGGCGCTGGCCCTGGGCGCCCGGGCGGTGTTGCTGGGCCGGCCGTACGTCTACGGACTGGCGTTGGGCGGCGAGGCCGGCGTGCGGCACGTACTGCGGTGCCTGCTGGCCGAGTTCGACCTGTCCATGGCCCTGTCCGGGCACACCCGCCCGGACGAGTTGCACGCCTCGGTGTTGACCTCGGATTGACCGGGCCGCGCGAAGGCCCGAATGTCCGCTCAAAATGGCCCGATTTGCCGCGCCGATTCCGATACTGTCCGCGCATGATCACGCCCGGAACGAGAGGTCCCGCCTCGTGAGCGATCGCGCGCGCCCCGCCACCTCGCACGCCATTCTGCGCCGGATGACCTCGCGCGACACCACCGAGGAGCATCGCGCGTCCACCCCACTGGAGTTGTTCTTCGACCTGACCTTCGTGGTCGCGGTGGCCCAGGCCGGCAGCCGACTGGTGCACTCGCTGGCGGAGGGACACCCCGGGCACGGGCTCGCGGGCTACCTGTTGGTGTTCTTCGCGATCTGGTGGGCGTGGGTCAACTTCACCTGGTTCGCGTCCGCGTACGACTGTGACGACCCGCTGTACCGGATCGCCACCCTCGTCCAGATCACCGGCGTGTTGGTCCTGGCCGCCGGGGTGCCCCGCGCGTTCGAGAACAGCGACTACGCGGTCGCCATCGTGGGCTACCTGATCATGCGGCTCGCGCTGACCTTCCAGTGGCTGCGGGCGGCGCACGACGAGACCGACGCCGCGGCCCGGCGCACGGCGCTGCGCTACGCGGCCGGGCTGGTGCTGGTGCAGATCGGCTGGGTGGTGCTGCTGCTCCTGCCGGACGCCGCGTGGAAGTGGGGGTTCGCACTCCTGGTGATCGCCGAACTCGCAGTGCCCGCGATCGCCGAGCGCGACCACGCCACGACCTGGCACCCGCGTCACATCGCCGAGCGGTACGGGCTGTTCACCATCATCATGCTGGGCGAGAGCGTCTCCGCCGCGACCATCGCGATCCAGACCGCGCTCGACGACGAGGCCGCGCTGGACGAGCTGTTGCCGATCGCCGGGGGCGGCCTGTTGATCGTGTTCGCGGCGTACTGGATCTACTTCGCGGTACCGATCCACGACTACCTCGCGTCCAGTCGGCAGGCGTTCCTGTGGGGATACGGCCACTATCTGGTCTTCGGCTCGGCGGCGGCGATCGGCGCGGGTCTGGAGGTCACCATCGAGCAGGCCGTGGGCGAGGCGCACATCTCCCGGACGGCCGCGTCGGCGAGTGTGACGATCCCGGCGGCGCTGTTCCTGCTGAGCACGTTCGTGCTGCACGCACGGCACCACAAGGTCGGCCTCGCCCAGAAGGCGGTGCTGCCGACCGCCGGCGTGGCGGTCCTGCTGTGCACGTTCCTGGGCGCGGCGGCGGTGCCGACCGCGGGTGCGGTGGCGGCGCTGGCGGTCGCGGTGGGCACCGTGTTGTCCGCGCGGCAGGAGGAGCGGGCGGCGACGGACGTGGAGGCCGCCGGGCCGCGCTAGGCCCTGTCCGGTGGATCCTGGTGGGGCCTGGCCGCGCTACCCGGCCGTCAGGCGGCGGGCCGGGCTCTGCGGCTCGGGTGGGAGCAGCGGGCCGCCCTGCCATTGCTGGAATATCAGCATGGTGTGCACCTGGGTCACCTCCGTGCGCGAGGTGAAGCCGTCCACCACGAGCCGCTGCAGGCCGGTCGCGTCGGCGACCGCGACATGCACGAGGAAGTCGTCGGGTCCGGCCAGGTGGTAGAGCGCACGGGTCTCCGGCAGCTTGAGCACGTGCCCCACGAACGGGTTGAGCACCACGCGGTGGTGCGGCCGTACCCGAACCGCGAGCATCGCCTGCAGCGGGCGGCCCAGCGCCGCCGCGTCCACCTCCACCGTGGCGCCCTTGACCACCCCGGCCGAACGCAGCCGGGCGACTCGATCCAGGCAGGTCGAGGGGGCGATGCCGACCTCGGCGGCGAGCGCCTTGTTGCTGATCCGGGCATCGTTCTGGAGGGCTCGGAGAATTCCGAGATCGATCGGATCGAGGGCGATGGATTGGCTCATCGGGCGATGATAGTTCGGTGATCGGGCACATTCTCCGGGGGTTGGCGGACCATGGCGGGCATGGATGACCTCCGAGTGGATCTTGACGGGCGGGCGGGGACGACCGCCGTGGGCGGCGTGGCCGGTGTGCCGGGCGGTGTGGCCGGGGCGAGCGCTTCCGGGGCCGCGGACGGCTCGGCGGGGGTGCGGCACATGTTCGAGACCCGGGCGGTGCACGCCGGTCGGGACGACCTCGCCGCCCTGGGTACGCACGCCGTACCGATCGATTTGTCCACCACCTATCCGCTGCCGGACCTGCCGGCCGCGGCGCTCGCGCTCGACGCCTACGCGGAGGGTGAACTCCCGGACGGCTCGCCGATCTACGGCCGCTTGACCAATCCGACGGTGCGCCGCTTCGAGACGGCGCTCGCGGAGTTGGAGGGGTGCGCCGACGCGGTCGCGTTCGCCACCGGCATGGCGGCGGTCACCGCGTGTCTGCTCGCCGCCGCCGCACGCGGCCGACGGCATGTGGTGGCGGTACGGCCGTTGTACGGCACCACGGACCACCTGCTCACCAGCGGGCTGCTCGGCACCGAGGTCACCTGGGTCGACCCGGACGGGGTGGCCGGGGCGTTGCGGCCGGAGACCGGGCTGGTCATGGTCGAGACACCGGCCAATCCGACGCTGGCCGAACTGGACCTGGCCGATCTGGCGGCGCAGGCCGGGGACGTACCGCTGCTGGTGGACAACACGTTCGCCACCCCGGTGTTGCAACAACCCGCGCGGTCCGGCGCGCGGATGGTCCTGCACAGCGCGACCAAGTTCCTCGGCGGACACGGCGACGTGATGGGCGGCGTGGTGGCCTGCGATCCGGAGACGGCCGCGGTGCTCCGGCAGATCCGCTTCGCGACGGGGGCGTTGTTGCACCCGCTCGCGGGCTACCTGCTGCTGCGCGGCCTCGCGACGCTGCCGATCCGGGTCGCGAAGGCGTCGGCGTCGGCGTCGGCCCTGGCCCGGCGGCTGGCCGCCCACCCGGCGATCGAGCGGGTGCACTACCCGAGCATCGGTGGCGCGCTGGTGGCCTTCGAGCCGACGGGCGACCCGATGGCGCTGGTCGGCGCACTGCGGCTGATCACGCCCGCGGTCAGCCTCGGCGGTACCGACACGCTGATCCAGCATCCGGCCTCGTTGACCCACCGGGTGATCGACGACGCGGCGCGCGACGAGGGCGCCATCGGGCCGAAGTTGTTGCGCCTGTCGGTGGGGCTGGAGCACGAGGACGACCTGTGGCACGACCTGTCGACGGCCTTGGAGCAGGCTTCGGGGCGGCCCGGGACGTCGGCATCGGGGTCGGGGGAGGCCACGAACGGCAAGGCGGCGCCTTCGATGGTGACGCTTCGTCAGGGGGCACACGTGTGACGTGAGTGCGTCGGTGCGGCCCCTGCCGGACGTGCCGACGCTTGCCGGACGACGCCCGGCCGGGCGGTGCGGAAGGCACCCGGCCGGGTCGCGCGGAGTCGGTCGGCGAAAGTGGTCGCGGATGACCTCGCCGGCCAAGCGGGCCCGTGCGTCGGCCGGTTCGGCCTCGATGGCGGCGTTGCCGGCGGCATCGAGGTCGACGGACCCCGGATACTGTTCGTCGCTCACCACGCGTCGCCGGCGGAAACGGGGCGGCGGGTGCGCGCCGTCCACGCAGTGGCCGGGCAACGCGCGTACCCGGCGCGGCCGTTCGTACTCGCGCTCCGGTACGGCCTCGATGTGTGCCGCGAGGCCGGCCCACCACCCGGCCCCGATCTCGCTGCGCGGGGCCGCCCGTGCGATTCGGGTGTTCGCCGCCACGGCCTGCCGAGGCAATTCGGACGGGCCGATCAGCAGAGGATCCATCGTCAGCGGTAGAGCAGGCCGGAGAGGCGTCGGGCAACGTCGCGGCGCACGGCGGGGATTCGGGTGATCGTGCGCAGGACCGTGTTGCGCAGCGGGCGCAGCGCCGGGGTGACGGTGGCGATCCGGGTCATCCGGTCGGCGAGCTTCACGATCTGCTCGGCGATCGGGCGACGCGTGGCGCCGTACGCGTCGAGCGCCGAGGTGGAACCGCCGTCGAGGACCGCGCCGAGCGCGTGGGCCAGCGCCACGGCGTCGAGGATGCCGGCGTTCATGCCCTGGCCCCCGGCCGGGCTGTGCACGTGCGCGGCGTCGCCGGCCGGCAGGATGCGCCCGGCGCGGTAGGTGTCGGCGATGCGGTGGTGGACCCGGAAGCGCGAGCCCCACACGACCTCCTCGACCAGCACCCGACCGGTCGAGGGACCGCGCTCGTCCAGGAGCCTGGACCGCTGGGAGGACGACGAGGCGATGATGATCCTGCTGCGCACCGGCGTCACCAACGAGGATGCCGCCGAACGCATGCGCGCGGTGTTCGCGGAACAAGTCGGCCCGCTCGTGGCCCGCGTCTGCCCCACCCCGACCGAGGCCCCTCGCCGAGCCGGCCTGGTCGCCACCCAGGTGCTCGGTCTGGCCCTGTGCCGCTATGTCCTCCGCCTCCCGCCGATCGTGGGCATGACCCGGCCGGAGATCGTCGCCTGGCTCGGGCCTCAGCTACAGCGCTGCCTGACCGGGGATCTCGGGGGCGGGGCAAACCCGGTCGGGTGACGGGGGGTTCCGGGTCGTCGGCCGTCCGGGGCCGAGGGCTGAGGGCCGGGAGGCCGACCGCAGCCGGCCCGTCGACCCGGCGCTGCCGCCCGTCGCCCGTCGCCCGTCCCCCCGGAAATCGGGGGACTACCCCCAGTGGTCGCCCGGTGCGATCGGGTAGCGTCCCGAGCAGATCCGAACCGGCCGAGCCGAGCGGTGTCCCGCGAGCCGCCACCGGAGGTGACGCGTCATGCCCGCGCACGTTGCCCGACCGAACCACCCGGTCCACCGCCCGCTCCGCGACTCGTCCCGATGCACGTCCCTGCGAACCGCGCCCGGCCGATACCCGCCGAACCGGCCCGCCGCCGGCCCTCCGGCGCGCCGCCGGGTCGTGGTCGGGCCACCCCTGTCGTTGCTGGCCGTGCTGGTGCTCCTGGTGTCCTGTACCTCCGCGACCTCCGCCTCCCGCCCCGCAGCCGCGCCCACCGGCGCCGTGCCGACCACCGTCGCTCCGGGCGGCCCGACCGGACCGGGAACGGCGAGTGTGCCGGCCGCTTCGTGCAGCGACCCGCTCGCGAGCCTGCGTCCCCGGTCGGGGCCACCGCGCGCCACCGACTACGCGAGCGACGGCTCGCTCGCACACATCCTGCGACAGGGCTTCCTGACCGTCGGAATCGACCAGAGCAGCTACCCGTTCAGCTATGCCGACGTCGCCGACCACAATCGGCTCAAGGGCTTCGACATCGACCTCGTCCGGGAGATCGCCGCCGACCTGTTCGGCAGTACGGACCCCGGCCGGCTGCACTTTCGCGTCCTGCCCAACAACATCCGCGAACAGTCCGTCGCGAACGGCGACGTGGACATCGTCGCGAAGTCGGTCACGGTGAACTGCGACCGCCGGGCGCTGGTCGACTTCAGCTCGGTCTACTACGAGTCGGGACAGCGCACACTCGTCGTGCGCGACAGCCCGGCCGCGGCCGCCGACCATGCCAAGGGCCTGATCGGCCTGCCCTCCGGAACCCGTGTCTGCACGGTGGCCGGCACCACCTCCGCCGAGGCGGTGCGGGCGACCCGGGGCCTGGCCCCGGTCACCGGTGAGACCTGGGCGGACTGCCTGGTCCGGATCCAACAGGGCCAGGCGGACGCGGCGGTCGGCGACGACACCATCATGGCCGGCCTCCAGGCCCAGGACCGATTCGTGCAGTTGGTCGGCCCCAAGCTCACCCGTGAACCGTACGGCCTGGAAATCGCCAAGACCCGTCCCGACCTGGTCCGCTTCGTCAACGCCTCGCTGGAGCGCATCCGCCAGGACGGGACGTGGTCGCGGCTGTACGAGACGTATGTGGCCCGCTACATCCCGGAATCCGGACCGGTGACGGCCCCGGTCGCGGTGTATCGCGATTGAGCGCGCCGACACCGGTCCGGACTCGGTCCGCCTACGCCGAGGACAGGTCGTCTCCCGGCACGACCAGCCCCGACTCGTAGGCCGTCACCACCAGTTGCGGTCGATCGCGCGCACCGAGCTTGGCCATGATGCGACTCACGTGCGTCTTGGCGGTGAGCGGGCTCAACCCGAGCAGCGTGCCGATCTCCGCGTTGGTCAATCCCCGTCCGACCAGCGTGAGTACCTCGCGTTCGCGCCCGGACAGGTCGGCCACCAGCACCGATTCCGGCCCGCCCGCCGTGCGCGCGGCCGGCATCCGCAGGACGCGCGAGATCAACCGCGCCGTCGGACCCGGCGACAACAACGCCTCGCCCGCGCCGATCGTGCGGATCGCGGCCAGGAGTTCGGCCGGGCGTGTGTCCTTGACCAGGAATCCGCCGGCGCCCGCGCGCAACGCGGCCACCACGTTCTCGTCGTCCTCGTAGGTGGTCAGGACCAGCACCCGAACTCCCGGCAGGTCCGGATCGGCCGCGATCGACCGAGTGGCCTCGATCCCGTCCAGGATCGGCATGCGAATGTCCATCAGCACGACGTCCGGCCGGGTGGCGCGGGTGAGTTCGAGGGCGGCCTGCCCGTCGGCGGCCTCACCGACCACCTCCATGTCGGGCGCCGAACCCACCAGCATCGCGAAGGCCGACCGCACCAGGTGCTGATCGTCGGCCAGCAACACCCGCAGCCTGCCGACCGTCACGTGCTCCCCCGCTCGCCACGCGTCATCCGCAACCACTCCCCGTCGCCACGTACCTCGCCGTCCCCGCCGTGCCCACCCAGTGTCACCCGGCGCCGGCTCGCTGACTCATCGGCAACACCGCCTCGACCCGGAATCCGCCCTCCGGGCCGGGCCCGGCGACCAGCGTCCCGCCCACACTGCGCGCCCGTTCGGCCATCCCGACGATGCCGAACCCGGCCTCCTTCCGGGCCTCGTGCCCCGCCGCGACCTCGGTCCCCCGGCCGACCTCCGGCCCGGTCCCGTGCCCGACGTCCGGCTCCGACGCGATCCCCCGTCCGTCGTCGCGCACGGTCAACCGCAGTTCCGCGTCGACGACCGACAGTTCGATCCACACCGATCGGGCCTGTGCGTGCTTCACCGCGTTCGTCAGCGCCTCCTGCACGATCCGGTACACCGCCACGCCCACCTCGGGCGCCGGCGGCGGTCCCTGATGCCCGGTCAGGACAACCTCGATGCCCGCGGAGCGGGCCGCGCCCGCGAGCGGTACCAGGCCGTCGAACCCGGCCAGGCCCGGCACCGCCTCGTACGACGCGGCCTCCTCAGCGTCGCGCAACACCGACAAGGTGGCCCGCAGTTCGTGCCGGGCGTCCCGACAGGTCTCGGCGATCGTGTCCAACGCGCCCACCATGACCGCACGTTCGGCCGGCGGCTCCTGGGCGGCGAGGTGCGCGGCCACGCCCGCCTGCACGCCGATCAGCGTGATGCTGTGCGCCAGCAGATCGTGCAGGTCGCGCGCGATCCGCAAGCGCTCCTCGGCCACCCGCCGCCGGGCCACCTCGTCCCGGGTGCGCTCGGCGCGCTCGGCCCGATCGATGATGGCGCACACGTACGCCCGGTGGCTGCGCCACGCCTGCCCCGCGACCACCGCCGCGATCACCCAGCCGACCATCCCGCAACGGTCCCGCCAGGTCGGCTCGTCCCGTCCGCCATGGCTCATCG
Organism: Embleya sp. NPDC059213; assembly: GCF_042754445.1. NCBI lineage: Bacteria > Bacillati > Actinomycetota > Actinomycetes > Kitasatosporales > Streptomycetaceae > Embleya > Embleya sp. NPDC059213. Next base: position 11,366 of record NZ_JBHZAV010000004.1, on the reverse strand, counting down.
CCACGATCACCACGAACAACACGGCGAAGGTCAGCGCGATCGCCTCCTCGCGGCGGATGTAGGCCGCGACCGTCCCGAGTGCCACCAGTGCCAACACGGCCGCGCTCTCGTGCAGATACTCCCGGCTGTGATACGGCACGGTCAGCACGAACGTCGCCACCAGCACGGTTCCCGGCCTGGCCCGCCGCCAGGCCAACGGGATCGCCCCGCCGACCAGCAGCGCGACCCCGAGCGGGTCCAACGCCCGCTGCCCCGGCAACATCCACGCGAACCAGATCGCACCCGCGGCCAGGACGAGAGCGAGCAGGGCGTCCGCAACGGACGCCCCACCCCACGTCGATCGCTTCGTCACACCGCCATCTTCCGGGACGGCACGGGCGGTTCCACCGGCTGGGTCCCCACCGCGCCCACCGCGGGCCGTCGGGACAGCGGGCCCGGCCACCAGATCCGCCGATCCAGCGCCACGCTCGCGGCGGTGACCAGGAAGGTCCGGACCAGGAAGGTATCGATCAACACCCCCATCGCGACCACGAATCCGAGCTCCACCAGGGAGACCAGCGGCAGCAACATCAGCACCGAGAAGGTCGCGGCCAGCACGAACCCGGCCGACGCGATCACCCCGCCGGTGGTCTCCAGCGCGGCCGGCGCGGCCACCCTGACCGACTCGCCACGCAGCGCCATCTCCCGCACCCGGTGCATCAGGAAGATGCCGTAGTCCACCCCCAGCGCGACCAGGAACACGAAGGTCAGCAACGGCGTTTGTGCGTCCACGCCCGCGTATCCGAAGCCGTGCTCGAAGATCAGCCCACCGACTCCGAGCGAGGCGGCCCACACCAACCCGACCGCCAGGACCAGGATCAGCGGCGCGACCAGGCTGCGCAACAACACGATCAGCACGAGCAGTACGGCCAGCAGGACCAGCGGAACGACCACCCGGCGATCGCGGGCCGTAGTGTGCGAGGTGTCCATCTGCTGGGCGGTGGGGCCGCCGACCCGCGCGTCCGGCACGGCCCGCAACCGCTCGATCGTGGCATGTTCACCGGTCGACTCCGGTCGATCCTTCGCGAAGGCCAGGATTTCCGTCCAGCCGCCCCCGGTTCGAGCCTGCCGGGCGTGCTCGATACCCGCCGTCGCGGAGACCGCCCCGAGCACGGCCGAGGCCCGCTCGGTGCGCGCGAGCACCGAGATCGGCGCACCCGACTGCTCCGGAAAGGCCGCGCTCAGCGTCTCCTGCGCGGCGATCGACTCGGGCTTCGCGGTGAAGCCGTCGCTCTGCCGCAGCGGACCCGGCAGCGCGAACGCGGTCAACGCGCCCGCCCCGAGCAGCACGACGCCCGCCACGAGCACCGCGATCGGCCGCCGGGACACGCCGGCCCCGATCCGGGCGTACGCCCCGCGGCCCCGCTTGGGGACACTGCCGAACGCGGGCACGAACGGCCAGAACACCCGCCGCCCGAGCAACACCAGCACCGCCGGCAACAACGTCGTCATCACCGCGAGCGCACACACCACGCCGACCGCCCCGACCGGCCCCATCCCCCGACTGCTGTTCAGATCCGCGGCGGTCAGGCACAACAGCCCGACCACGACCGTCCCGCACGACGCCACGACGGCCGGCCCGCACCCGCGCAAGGCCGCCACCATCGCGGACAACGGTCGCTCGTGGACCCGCAGTTCCTCCCTATACCGAGCCACCAAAAGCAGCGCGTAGTCGGTCCCGGCACCGAACACCAGCACCGTCAGCACGCCCGAACTCTGTCCGGTGACGGTGATCCCGAACACCTTCACCAGCCCGTACACCGTCGCCGAGGCAACCGCCACCGCGACCCCGGCACACACGAGCGGCACGACCCACAGGTACGGACTGCGGTAGGTCAGCATCAACAACACCGCGACCACGAGAACGCTGGCCAGCAGCAGCGTCCCGTCGATCGACGCGAACACCTCCTGCATGTCCGCGGTGATGCCCCCGGGCCCGCCCAACCGGACGGTGAGTCCGTCCGGATGGCGATCCAGCACCTTGCGGATGTCGGGCACGATCTCGTCCGGCTCCGCGCCACGCCGATCGATGGACAACGCGTAGCGCAACGTCGCGTGGTCGACGGACTCCTGCGCCACCGGCGCCGGCCCGGCCACCAGCGCATGCCGCCCGGCCACCTCGGCCACCTGCCCCGCCGCCAGTTCCCGGTCGGCGGCGGTCAAGCCGCCGTCGCGGTGGTACACGAGCTGCACGTCCATCGCGTCGCCACCGGGCAACCCGGCCTGCACCTTGGCCACTTGGGTCGACTCGGCGTTCGCCGGCAGATAGTCGACGGCCTCGTTGCGCTGCACGTCGCCGAGCTTGGCGGCGAACATCCCGGCCACCAGCACGACCAGCAGCCAACCACCGACGACAGCCCACGGCACCGCCCACCACCGTCCCCGCCGCGGCACCGGTGGGGCCTCTTCCTTCGCGAGTGTCTCCATGCCCCCAAGGCTTTCGGCCGACCGACCCGCGATCGTCGGGCCGAAGACCGATGTCCGGGTTACTCCGCACGAAGTCCGAGGACGCGGACTGATCCTGCGGGAGTAACGCCCGGGAGTACGGGTGGCGAGTCGAGCGGCCGGAACGGACGCCTCAAGGCCCACAGTCCGGCCCGGCCCGGTCCGGCCGGGATCGGCCCGGCGATCAGCCGCCGCCGAACCAGGCCGGCATGTCGAAGTGGAACGAGTCCCCCGGCGTCATCGTCCGCAGGTCCTCCTCCAGCGCGCGCAGCCGTTCCGCGCCCAACGTCCCGGCCCACTTCGCGCGCACCTGCTCGAAGATCGCCGCCGACTTCACCAGCGAATCCACCCCGTGTGCGGTGAGCCGAACCACCCTGCGCCGCGCGTCGTTCGGATCCACTCCGCGCTCGACGTAGCCCAGTCGCTCCAGGCCGTCGATCGTCTTGCCCGCCGCCTGCTTCGACACCCCCAACAGGCGCCCGAGTTCCACGGCGGTGGTACCGGACGGCCCGATGGCCTGGAAGACGAAGCCATGCATGGGGCGCACGTCCGGGTGGCCCTGCCGAGCCAGCTCCGCATGGACCTCGTCGATGACGATCCGAAAGGCCATCAACAGGCGCAGCGGCAGCTCGAAGCCCGGCGGCTCCGGGTCGGCATCGTCGGCGTTCGATCCGACTGCGGACGGGTTTCTTGACATGAATAGACAACCTGGTTCACTATTTAGACAACAACATTGTCGAATTCCTCGCAAGACCAGGAGACCACACATGCCAGTCGTGCGCAGCACCGACGCTCGGATCACCACCACCCCCAACGGCACCATGACCACCTTCGCCTCCCCCACCCAGGGCCGCACCACCGGCACGGCCCTGTGGCGAGTGGACATGACCCCGGCCGCCTCCGGCCCCTACCACTCCTTCGAAGCCGAACAGATCTGGACCGTCATCACCGGCGGCCTCACCGCCGTCATCGACGGCGACGAACTCACCGCCACCACGGGCGACACCGTCGTCTTCCCCGCCGACCTCCCACGCCAAGTCCACGCCGACCCCGAAACGGGCTTCACCGCCATCGCCACCGCCCCCGCCGGAGCCCGCGCCTACAACCCCGACGACATCACCCCGCCGGACGCCTGCGGCCTGGCCCCCAGGGACGCCGAACGCGTGCTCCCGCCGTGGACGATCTGACCCGTCCGGCAGGCGGCGAGCAGCGGCGGGGACCGACGTGGGGCGGCGGGACCAAGCCGCCCCCAGGAGGTAGGCGGCGTCGGGGTTGTTGGGGTTTAGCTCGAACCGGGCCCGCCCGGGGCAAAAACACGGGACCGTGGCGG
>NZ_JBHZAV010000004.1:0-7542 GCF_042754445.1 Embleya sp. NPDC059213 | reverse complement strand
GGGGGGACCAAGCCGCCCCACGTCGGTCGGCGACGTCGTGGTGGTTGCGGTTTCGCGCTGCCGGGACCGCCCCGGCTCGACCTCAGCGCAGGGGCGCGTCCGGGTACGTCACCGCGAGGGTGCGTTGGGCCAACTGCGCCAGGGTGCAGTGGTCTTGGCCCGGGAGGCCGGTGCCGACCCGGATCGCGGGCGGCGACGGCCAGGCCGCCTCCGCGCCGTGCAGGATCCCGGCGATCGAGCCCGCCAGCGGCGCGGTGGTGTGGATGTCCCAGCCGGCGCGCACGGTCAGGCCGATGCCCCGACCCGGATCGCCGTCACCCCACAACAGCCCCGCCGCGACCAGGCAGGCGTTGCCCAGCGCGTCCCGCCGGGAGCCGGTCCCGTACCGCTGATGCACCTCGGCAGCCGCCTGCTCCCAGGTCCGGCCGCGGGTGTGGGCCACCAGGACACCCTGAATCGCCCGCGACAACCGCGACTCGACCGGCACATGCCGTAACGAGACCCCGACCGCCTGGGCCGCGTCCCGCGCCGTGAACGCCGCCGCCGCGAGCGCCGCGCTCCACATCGCCGCGTACAACCCCTCCCCCACGTGGGACACCGCCGCGTCCTTGCGGGCCAACCGCGCGGCCCGCCTGGGATCCCCCGGAGCCGCGTACCCGTACAGGTCCGCCCGCGCCATCGCCTCGTCGGTCCCGCCGTGCGCGCTCGCCCGGGACGCCGTCGCCGGCGGCAACGCCCCGCCCAACAGCGCCTCGTACGCGGCCTGTTCGGCCGCACGCTGACGCAGGAACGGCAGGGTCAGCAGCCACAACGCCCCGACCTGCGCACTGGTGAAGCCCGGTCCGTACAGCTCCAACACCCGCAGGCTCAACACCGACCGGTCCATCGCGTCGCTGCGATCCTCCGCCCGGGCGGCATCCGGCACCCCCGACCCGTCCGGAATGCGGGCCGCCTCGTAGGCACCGAGACAACGTCCGATCCAGCCCCCGTGCATGCGATCCAGCAACACCGCGCCGGATGGCGGCGGGTCGATGGAACCGGCCGGCGGCAGCCCCTCGTCGACGAGCCGATCGACGGCGTCAGCCGGATCGTCACACCTCGGACCGTTCCGGCTCGGGCCGTTCCGTGTCGAGCCCTCCGCCGACAGGCGCTCCCGCTGCGGACGCCGCCGGTCGAAGCAGTCCCGCCCGCGCTCGTCTCGCCCCGGGCGATCCGCGTCGGGACGCCCTTCGTCGAGACGCCCTTGATCCGGCCGATCCCGGCCGAGGCGACCTCGTTCCGGATGGGCCCTGCCCAGCAGGTCCCGCTCCAGACCGTCCCGGCCCCGGTCGTCCGCCGCGCGCTCGCCTCGGGACCCCTCGCCCGGAGCGAGTCGCCCGTCACCCGCCACCGGGTCGCGGCTCACCCCGTCGTCGCCCGAACCACTCCGCACCGAACGACCGCTCCACCGCAAACCTCGATCGCCACCGCCGCCGCCCTGCCCGCGATCGACCCACCTTCCGCGCCCCGAACCCACGTTGTCCGATTCCCGACCATCCCGAGCCGTCTCCGCCACGCGCGTCACCGCTCCTTCGCCGACCGACTCCGCCCCGAAACCGCCGCCCGCCCCGGCGCTCACCACCGCTCCCACCCGGTCCCACGCACCCGCACGGGACGAGCCCCCTGCCGACGCCGATCACCTGCCCGACGGCGACTCCGGGTGCCCAAGCCCGCTCGTACCGCATCATGCTCCGGCCGATCGGCGAAAGACCAGACGCCCGAGACGACGGATTGGACCCAAATGTGATGCCCTATCACATGCCCTGCGCAGGCTATGGAACTGCCCTGGTCCGGGCTATTGGCAAGCCTTGACGAAGTTCAGACGCAACCCGCTGAAATTCGTCACGACCCAGGGGGTTCGCTGACGCCGCGAATCGCGTACCTTATCGGCCATGACCTCGGCTCGCGCCTATGACGGCGGCATCTACTCGCCGTATTCGGAGACCCCGATCTACGACCGGCTCGTGGCCGAACGCGGTCGGCCGGAGATCGGCCCCTTCAACCTCCCCGTACCGGACTTCGCCATGCACCCGCTCTTCGGCGAACGCCCGGCGCTCCCGGCCCTGCCGGCCCTGCCGTCGTCGTACTCGTCGCCCGCCCCGGCGTACGGGTCCACGTACGGCTCGTCCGCCCCGGGCTACGGCTACAACGCGCCCGCCCCGATGCCGGCGCTGCCCGCCGCGCTGCCGGTTCCGGCGCAATACGGCGGTGGCTCCCCGCAGTACGGCGCCGGTCAGTACAACAACGCGCACATGTCCGGGTACGCGTCGATGGCCCCGGCCGCGCCGCAGGCACCCCAGCAGGCCGTACACCAGGCGCCGCAGCCCGGTGCCGGGCAGTACGCCGCGCAGTACGTACAGCCGCCGCAGGTGCCGACGCCGCGCGTGCCGAACATGGGCGAGCCGGGCCAGTTCCCGCCCCGCTACTGATCGCGCGCCACCCGTACCACCCGCACCCCGTGCGGCACCGTCCCGAGCCGGCCGGCGCCGCACCGATCCCCCGTCGGCTTCCCCGGGCCGGCGTGAAACAGTGAAGGCATGCACCACCTCGCCTCCATGCACGTGTATCCGATCAAATCCGCACGCGGTATCGACCTCTCCGAGGCCGTGGTCGAACCGTGGGGCCTTGCCGGCGACCGGCGTTGGATGCTCGTGGACGAATCCGGTCGGTTCCTCAGCCAGCGCAAGAACCCGCTGCTGGCCACCGTGACGGTACGTCGAGAGTCGGGCGGGCGACTGGCCCTACACGCGCCCTCGATGGACGAACTGTGGGTCGAGCCGACCGCCGACGCGCACCTCGTCCCGGTGACCGTCTGGAACGACGAGGTCAAGGCCGCCCTGGGCTCCGACGACGCGCACACGTGGTTCGGCAGGTTGCTGGGGATCGACGCACGACTGGTGCATCTCGACGACCCGACCCGACGAATGCCCGATCAAGAGTATGCGGACGCGTCCGATCGGGTGAGTTTCGCGGACGGGTTTCCGCTGTTGCTGACGACCACGGGCTCACTCGAAGCGTTGAACGCCGTGATGGATTCTCCGCTGCCGATGAACCGGTTCCGCCCCAACGTCGTCATCGACGGGCCCGAGGGCTGGGCCGAGGACCACTGGCGCCGAGTCCGTATCGGCGAGGTCATCTTCCGCGTCGTCAAGCCGTGTTCGCGCTGCGTGATCACCACGACCGACCAACGGACCGGCGAACGCGGCCCCGAGCCGCTCAGATCCCTCGGCAAACACCGCCGGTTCGGCAAGAAGCTGATCTTCGGCCAAAACCTGATCCCCGAACTGCCCGCCACCAAAGCGGGGACCCTCCGGGTGGGCGACCCCTTCGAGGTCCTCGAATCCGCCTGACCACCCGACGGATCGGCACCCGACCGGCCGACCGGGGCCGCACGCGTCGGCGCAGGGACGGTGGTCGAGGAACTCGGCCCCGACGCCCACGTGTACGGCATCGGCACCTCGGCACCCGCGCCCGCCGCCCCACCCGCCGCCCCCACCGCGCCCGTGCGATTGACTGTACGGCGAGATCGGAGCACAGGGGGTCAAGACACCGATGACGACGACAACCAACGCAACGCCTCGGGTCCCGGACGCCGCATGGCTGGAGGCCCGCTTCGGCAGCGGCTCGCTCTGGCGGCCCGACGAGGCCGACCTTCCCGCGGAACTGACCGACCGCGAAACTCGCAACTTCCTCACCACCACCGGCTTTCCCGCCGTCGCGATCGACCTCGTCGAGTTCGACTCCACCCACCTACGGGACGCCGACGAGCCATATCTGTTCGACGCCGACGAACTGTACGGACGTCGCTACCCCGACGACGACTCGCCGCCCGAGAACTTCTGCTTCACGATAGGCATGCACTTCGACCAACAACTCATGGTCGACACCGACATCGGCGAGATCAACCACTACGACCCTTCCGGCTGGGACCACGGAGACGGCGACAAAGGCATCGCCACCTCCTCGCTGCCGACCCTGGCCCTGCTCCTGGGCCTGGTCGTCGAACGACGCGATGCCCTGGAAACCGACGACGACCGCATCCGCCACGCCGCCATCGCCGAACTACGCGTGCACATGGCCGCGATCGAACCCGAGGTGGACAACTCCCCCTTCTGGGACAGCGTGTTCGACCACCTTTCGGCCTGACTTCTCCAAAGCCACCACTCCGACGCGCCCTGAACCGCCCCCCGAACGCCGCTCAAGGGAATCCCGTTCAGCTCATCGCTTCGCCCATCGCCTGTCGGAGATGGGTGGTTCGGTGCCGCGTCGGGTCGGCGGCCACCGCCGAGGCGAGGGCCGGCCCCGCCGCGTGCACGATCGAGACGTGGCGTTCGCCTCGGGTGACGAGCGTGTACATGAGAGCTCGGGTGTAGGCGTCGGCACCTTCGGAGGGAAGTACCACCACCGCACCCGGACGGCGAACGCCCAGGGACTGACGAGCCGTCAAAGCCCAACCGTGGCGCAGTTCGGCCCGCTGGACCGGCTCGGGAGCGGCCGCGCCGAAGGCCACCACCACCCGGCCGTCCGGGAGAACGTCGCCCACGATTCCTCGAACCACCCCACCACCGGGGTCGCTCGCGGCCCGAACGACGCAGTCGCCGACGTCGATCGACACAGCGGAACTCCGGTCCTCGGGGCTCGGATTGAGCCTCGCCTTGAGCACCGCGTTCAGCGCGGTCGCCCCGGCAGGTCCGGTGGCGAGGGGCGCGACCACGAGCACATCCCGGGCCGCAATCCCGATCGCCCGCGGAATCGAGTCGGCGACCAGTTGGGCACATCGATGGGCGGCCTCCTCCCCGGTGCGGGCCGGAATCAGTACGGCGCGGCGGTCCGGGTCCTGGATCGGGGGCAGCCGACCGTCACGGATCCCGTCGGCAAGTGCCTCCAGCGGACCTTCGGGAACGGTCGGGGCGACCAGGGCACGGATCGTACCGGTGGCCGCGAGATCAGTGAACACCCTTCCCGGCCCGGTGGATTCGAGGCCGGCTGGGTCACCGGCGAGGAGGAGCCTGGCACCGTCCGGTACCGCCTCGAAGATCGCGGCGGCGGCGGTGACGTCGAGCAGGGTCGCGTCGGTGACCACGAGGAGGTCGAGTTCGAGCGTGCCGTCCGGGCCACGCTCCATCGCGGCAAGTTCCCGCAGCCCGACCGCACCCGCACCGAGCCGATCCCGGCCGTCGAGGGTCGGCGCGACCACGACCACGCGCAGGCCCGCCTCCCGGGCCTGCGCGGCGACGGTCAGAACCGCGGCCGGGGGTTCCTCGCCGGGACCTGCCGCATACAGCAGAACCCCGTTGTCGCTCAGCGCCCGACCGAGCTTGCCGTCGCCGATCTCCGGCCACGGCTCAACCGTCGACAACAGCCGGACAACGGCTTCGGCGATGGCCTCCTCGGCAAGGGCATAGTCGTCGAGCGCAAGCAAAACCCCGCCGACGACGCCCAATTCATCGGGTTCCTCGAAGTCCTCCTCCAAGTCGCCGTCGATCTCCCCACTCTCACCGACATCATCGATACTCGCACCGGATCCCCCGGATCCACGCGGCGCAGCGGCAAAGGCCATCACCCGGCCCTCGGCGAGTATGGCCCGCAGCGCCGTGTCCGGATCACCCACCTCGAAGTGCGCGAGCGCGGCCCGCGCCGCATCGGCCTCGATCGCGGTATCCCCCTGACGGGCGGCCCGTCGCAACAACCACAAAACGATCGCGCGCACCCGTCGAGGATCATCGGCGACCCAGCCGGCGCCGAGTGCTCCACGCGCGAGCAGGTCGGCTTGCCCGGGCGCGATCGCGGGTACCGCGAGTACCGCCCAGGGGTCCGCCGCCAGCAACTCCGCAGCCTCGTCCCCCAACGCGGCGGCCACTTGCGGCGCCATCCGCTCCGGGGCCCCGGCAGCGGCCAACACCCGAGCAACATCCGCAGCCACGGCGGCAAACGGCCGCCGATCCCGGTCCACCGGCGCCGCCGCAGGCACAGCAGGCAAACCCCCCATACCGGGCCCCACCCAACCCCCACCACCCGCCCGACCACCGGGTCGCGGCGAACTCGGCCCGCCGACACCGCCATCCCCACCCGGGCCGACCTCCGCCCGCACCTGACGCCGCTCCCCGTCGCGAGCATCCCGCCCGACATCCCGCGTCGACAACACACCGGCACCGGACGGGTCGTCCGCAGCCCCGCTCTCGGCATCCGAGCCCCGCGGCAGGACCGACTCGTGGTCGGCGATCGGGGCCGCAGCCACCGTCGGATCCGGAGAGTCCCGATCAGCAGGAGCAGCAACCCCACCCTCCGAAGTCGCCTGCGAACCAAACACCCCATCCGCACCGCCTACCGGCATCGGACTCGCAGCCTCCGAAGCAACCGAAACAGTGCTCTCGGGGTCCGGCCTCGATGCCGCCGCCGAATCCGCCGCGCCGGTTGCCGGCGATGCCGAGCTCGCGTCGACCGAAGTACCCGGAGCCGTGGTCTCGTTGTCCGGGCTCGGCGGCAGTTCGACATCGTGCACCGATCGCGGGGCGGAAGAGCCGCCCTCCTCTCGAAGGGCGGACGGATCGGTGAGCGAGGGCTCCTCGCCGGCCTCCACGCGCGCGGCTTCGGCCGCAAGCGCGGCAGCCTCGGCGGTGTCGGCAGCCACGGCGGTACGCCTGCGGGCACGCTCGGCGCCGTCGGAGTGAGGAGCGTCGATATGTGCGACACCGCCGACGACCGTCGGGGCCTCGCCGCGCGCCAACCTTGCGAGTTGGTCGCGCAAGAGCGCTACCGGATCAGGCTTGTCGGACGCCCAGGTCGAGCCGTCCTCCCCAACCGCGGGGGCGGACTCGTTCTCCGCAGCACCGTTCGATTCGTCACCGTTCACGCCCACACCGTCCGCTCCACCGGCACCGCCAGTGCAACCTGCACCATTCGCTTCACCCACACCACTTGCACCACCCACACTGCCGGCACCACTCCTACCGCCGCGCCATCCACTCCACCGACAGCGCCCATTCTTCGCGCTCCCGTTCACCACACCCAATCCGAATGCGTTCGCGCACAAACACCCCGACCGATTCTGCCGACCACCGGCCCCGCCGGATCCGGACTCGCGCCGCACCCACCAAGCCCACGACCATGGCGACACTCTCGCAGCCGTCGCCGACGCCACAGCAAACGCGGCACAGACGGGCCATCCGAGCCACAGCCAAGGACGAGTGACCACACGTCCCGGCAAGCAAGGTGCCGGCCGGCCCAGACGGGCACAGGCGAACCCCGATCCGGCTGCGGTTCCCCTGCGGGTGGCTCGGGTTGCGCCCCCACCCGCTCCACCCGTTGCCCCCCGCTCGAACGCTGCGGTTCTACAGGCACCGGAGCGACCCGGTCAGGCCCCCAAGCCACCATCGTGGCCCTGGTCCACCACGATCAACCGGCTGCGGCAACGCATGGGGCCTTCCCCGAGCCCCCGAGTACGGCTGCGGCCCGGCGCGTCAGCGCCCACGACCCGGTCGAAACCTCGTGATCGACGCGCGC